>JAUJMG010000394.1 GCA_030446955.1 Thermomicrobiales bacterium | reverse complement strand
GGCCGGAGCCGGGGAGTTCCAGGCGTCCAGCCAGGCGTGGAGCACCACCGTGGCCGGGTTGTCGTCTAAGGCGTGCTCCACGGCGGCGGCGCCGCGGGCGTGGACGGCGAATGCCATCGCGAGGCTGCCCACGCCGAGGCGGGCGAGCGCCGACCGGCGCGAGAGGGCGGAGGCGGGCGGGGAAACGGGAAGGTCAGGACGCGGAGCAGGCATGCGGTCCCCCTTGCCGAGGTGGTACGGGCGAGCCAAGCCGGACCCCAACCCTAGGGCCCTCGGAACTCGGTCGCGGCCACGACGTGGTCGTTCGGTGCATCCACACGTACCAAGCGGCTGTCACGAATCTGCGGCGAAAATGCGGCGGATCCGTCACATGTTGCGCGGTAACCCGTCGGATGGATCCAGCGCCTTTCCGGATCGCGCCGCAGGAAGGACAGACCTTGCGGGCACGCGCGTCATCGACGCATCCTTTCACGATCGGCTGCTCCCCGGCGGGCAGTCAAAGACAAGACGTGGCTGACCCGGTTCAGCAGCGCCGGGCGCTGGGACCCACGATCCTTCGCACCCCTGCGGACGGAACGCAGCGTGCCCTGGGTGGGCACAAGGTGGTCGTCGCGGGCCTGAAGGCTGGGTCATGGTCAGGCCATCTCGAACCACCATAGCGTCTACAGTGATGGCTACAAGCGGGAAAACACCTATCGATAAAAGGGAAAACCACCTAATATGCGCATGATTGTGCGCCTATTTCGTCAAACTGTTGAATTAATATGATGCAACGCGCACAGCAAAGCTCCTTGCAGCGGGAACCCGTCCCAGCGATGTCCCGCAGGAGGAAGGACGCGCAATGTCGCCGCACGATCATGCGCTCCGACACGCCCCGGCCCATCCGTTAAACGACGTATTCGGCGCAGGATCTTCCCCAAATACGCCCTGCGGGAGGGGGTCGCCTTTCCCGACTACGAGCCCTGGGCCGCGGCGCAACGGGCGGCCGGGCTGGATGACTCGCTCGCGGCCTACCTCCGGGCGCGGGGCGGGTAATCTGTGGCGGAGACGCGTTGAAAGCGGGGCGTTCGTCAGATGGCCGATCCAAACGTTCTGTATGCCTCAGTGATCCAGGCTAGTGGAGTGTCAAGCGGGAACGGCGAGGGACAGGCACGTGAGCCTGATGTGCGCGTCGTCGGTCGTGAAGCGCCAACCGATGGTCGCTTGGGCAACCGGCGTCCGCCCCAGCCCGTGACACTTTCGCAACACATCCGCTGAAGTTTCTCGACATTCAGGAACTAGGCTCGGCAGCATCTCGAACCCTCGGCGCGTGCCTTCAGCGAGTGTTCCCCGAGAGGGACGACTATCGGAGGGGTTTGGCATGGCTGTTCGTGTCGGTCAACCTGCGCCCGACCTGACGGTCGCGGCCTACGTCCGCGGCGAGCCGCAGCCGGGCCAGCTCCGGCTGTCGAGTCTGCGGGGGCAGTGGGTGGTGCTGTTCTTCTACCCGCGCGACTTCACCTTCGTCTGCCCGACCGAGATCGTGGCCTTCGCCCGCCTCCACGACGGGTTCCTGGCCGAGCAGGCGGTCGTGCTCGGGGCCAGTACCGACAGCTGGGAAGCCCACAAGGCCTGGTTTGAGTCTGACCCCCGACTCGCCGAGGTGGCCTACCCCGTCCTCGCCGACACCGCGCACGCCCTGAGCAGTGCCTTCGACGTCCTGCTGGCGGACGGGCGGGCGCTGCGCGGCACCTTCATCCTCGACCCGGAGGGGGTCATCCGCCACGTCCAGGTTAACGACCTCGACGTCGGCCGCAACGTCGAAGAGACGCTGCGCCTGCTGCGGGCCCTGCGGACCGGGGAGTTGTGCCCGGAGGCGTGGGAACCCGGCGAGGCGACCCTCACCGAGGTCCTGGTCGGATGAGCGCGGCGGGCGGTCTCGCGACCCTCGACGACGCCAACCTGCCCGAGGTCTTGGCAGGGGCGTGGGGCGCGCTGGTCCTGACCAAGAGCGGCTGCGGGGCCTGCACGGCCTACCAGGCGGAGCTGGAGGCGCTGCTGGGGCGGGGGGAGTTGGCGGGGGTGGCCCTCGGCAAGCTGGTGTTGGACCGGCCGGGCACGGCCGGCTTCAAGCGGGCGAACCCCTGGCTGGTCGAGGAGGTGCGGGCCCTACCCTACACCGTCCTGTACCGGAACGGGGAGCGCGTCGACGGCTTCGCCGCATCCAAGGCCGCCTTCCTCCAGGAGCGGCTGCTGCGGGCCGGGCTGCCCGGCGCGACGGGTCGGTACCCATCCGCCCGCACAGCCCCTGCCTCGGCGATTCAGTCCTGACGGACCACTAGGACGTTTTCCGTGGCCGAAACAGGTGATGGGCCACACATGGGGGCACAACCCCACAGCGGGGCGCTGGTGCAGCGCTAGGGGCATGTGCGACGGAGGGGGGGGCCGGCGGGGCCGGCTCGGGCGCTCTTCTTTTGCGGTTTATGCCTCAACGCCCCTGAGGAAAGTCACCGTATGCCGGGATGGTCGGCGTTGGCGGACTACCCCCGTTGACCAAAAAAACGGGAGCGTTTCCCTCGCGCAAGCGCATGGGAGCAAGGACGGAGCGATACCCTGCTGTGGCACCTTCCGTGCGTCCGTCGCTTCCTCACACGGGGACGCGGCAGGCGAGCCGTCTCCAAGGAGGGGCCGACCCATGGTGGCCAGTCACAACCTTTCGCGCCGGACTTCTGCTTCAGGTCGGAATCCCCGAGGATGGCGTCCCGTCCTCGACGGGGTCGTGCTACTCCTGGGGGTGACCGCCCTGGTCGTGGTGCTTCTCGTCGCGCTGGTCTGGACGCTCTGGACCCTCGGCCTGGTCCTCGTCTAGGCCGGCTCGCCGGGGCGCACGACCCGCCGACCGTTCAGACCAGCGGGCGCCGACGGGCCACCATGAGCGCCAGCACCACCAGCCCGGCCGTCAGGTAGGTCAGCAGCGCCACCCGGCCCGGGATCGCTACCACGACGCCCGCCCCAATGTGCTCGGATGAGGCTGCGGCCGCGCTCACCGGCGTTGCCACGAGCAGCGCCAGGGCGACGACCACAAGGGAGAGGATGTGGAGCGGGGTCAGGATGCGACGCGTGATCACCGGGGGCCTCCTGAGCGGATCAAAGGCGCGAACCGATCATGCTCCTACTCTAGATCCCGTCCACTCCGCCCACATCGGTCAAACGACGTATTCCGGAGTGGGAGAATGACGTAGGTCGCCCTCCGTCGGGGCGGAAGCACCCCCGTGAATTGCCTCTCCCCCTGATACCAGCCATTACCAGGTTCATCCTGTCGCACCCTCCACCCCGTACCGTCCTCTCGCCGGGGCGCTCAACCACCAGCCCCGATGATCGTTCCGAACCTGGTGCGTGGTCCATGGATCTGCGCCAACGTCAAGTTATCCGACAAGTTCGTGGCCTGATGAGCCGGCTGGCGACGCTCCTGCTCGGCTCCTAGGCGCCCGACCCCAGCGCCGACCGGATGCTCTCCAGGTGGGCATAGGGATGGGCGATGGGGTGGTGCTCCACGAAGAATTGGACGGTGAGCGGCGCCCCCCAGTGCAGATCCGTGGGCGCCACCCGGTCCAACTGCTCGTCCGTCAGCCCGCGGACCACCCTCGCCGCCGTGGTCCCGTTCTCCCGCACCAGCGCGAGAGCGGTGGCTTTGTCCACCTCCGTGTGGCTGCTCGCCTCCTCCTGGTTGCCCTGGTTCACGACGTCCCAGGTCAGCCCCGGTATCTCCCCCTCCCTCGCCAGCGCGGTGATGATGTCGGCCTCGTCCGGGTAGGCCGCGCCGACATGGTGGACAAGGACCCCCACGCGGCGCTGCTCATCCGGGCAGATGGTGGTCCACTCGGCCTCGCTGAGGCCCTCGACGGCGGCGATCAGCTCCGCCGCCCCCGCTCCACCCGCCGGGCCAACTCCTCGGCGCGTGTACTCATGTCTCGTCTCCCTCCTTCTGCTCGCGTCCGTCGTGATCTCAGCCGGTAAGGCGATAGAAGCGGAAGAAGTCGTGCTCAATCGGCAGGACCTCAACCGCCCGGAAGCCTGCTTCCTCCACGTAGCGGCGCATCGTCGCTTCCCGGATCACTGTCCCCGTCGCCGCCGACGGCTGTTCGGTCATCCCGACCGGGAGACAATGCAAGATGCTCCAGCCATACATCATCCGCTCGACGTCGTCGCCCGGCGCCGTGAAGCGGTCGGCCACCTTCTCGTC
>JAUJMG010000393.1 GCA_030446955.1 Thermomicrobiales bacterium | reverse complement strand
GCCACTCCTGCCCCCTCAGCCGGCACCGCGGTAACGACCACCTCGCTTAACCTGCGCTCTGGTGCGGGCACCAATTACGGTGTCATTGCCGTGATGCCGGCCGGTGCGACCGTGACTCTCACCGGCATCGACCAGAACGGCTACTACTACGTGGTCTACAACGGCATGAAGGGCTGGGCCCACACGCAGTATCTCTCGCTCGGCACTCCCGCGGGCAGCGGTTCTGGCTGGGGTGAGGTTGGCTCCACCGAGGAGATCATCCAGATCATCTATGCCGCAGCCGACCGCTACGGTCAGCCACGGGAGGACATGCTGCGAGTGGCCAGGTGTGAGTCGGGCTTGAACCCGAACGCGGTCAACCCGTCCGGCTCCTACGGCTTGTTCCAGTTCATCCCCAGCACCTGGGCCACGACCCCCTATGCCCAGTACGACATCTACGACGCCTGGGCGAGCGCCAACGCCGCCGGCTGGATGTGGTCCGTCGGCCGCCGCGGGGAGTGGGTCTGCCAGTAGGGACGGAGTCGGGGGGTCGAGAAGGCGGGGAGAAGACCCTCGTTCCTCGACTCCTCGACCCGCTCGACTTCTCGACGCCCGACTCCAGGAGCCGTCCATGACCATTGCCACGAACAAAGATCGCCTCGTCAAGGTCTCCGTGATGGGGCAGGTGACGCCGCCCAGGTACGACACCCGCTCCCCGTACCGGATCTCCCATGAGGGAGCGCCGCGAGTGCTGCCGGGGACCGGCGGCATCACCTACAACGTGCGGGTCGGGGATCGCGTTCACGGGTTGGTGGCGGACCACATCGAGCCAGCGGTCTCTGCTAAGAACCCGGACGAGACCGCCAACGGCGGCTTCAATGTGCTCTCCTGCGTCGGCAACGAGGCGGTCGTCGCCTCGGGAGAGGCGCGGGGAGCGAAGGGGATCGTCACGGGCAAGCACGGCGGCGCCGAGCATGTGATGATCGACTTTCCGGACGATGTGCTGGCGAAGATGCTGGTCGGAGATCAGATCCTGGTGCGGGGATTCGGCACCGGCCTTGCGATCGATGCCTTCCCGTCCATCCTCTGCAGCAACCTTGACCCGAGGCTGCTGGAAGCGTGGGTGACAGAGGTCAAAGACGACAAACTGGTCGTGCCCGTCGCCAAATGTGCACCGGCGGCGGTGATGGGATCTGGCTTAGGGCGCGACCATGTCTTCCGGGGGGATTACGACATCACCCTGTTCGACCCCGCCGTGGTTGAGGAGTACGGACTGGCCGATCTTCGCTTTGGAGACTTTTTGGCCATCCTTGACGCCGATGCCACCTACGGCCGTCACTACTACCGTGGCGCCGTCTCGATCGGCGTCATCGCCCACGGGGACTCGATCATCGCTGGGCACGGCCCGGGCGTGACCGGGCTCCTCACCTCCCGGAGCGGCGAGATCCTCCCTGTTATCGATCCGAGGGCGAACCTGGCAGAGGCGCTCGGGTTGCGGTAGCCACCCGCACACATCGCGCGACGACTGGATCGTTAACAGTTCCTCGAATTGGTATGATCGTGCTGAGTAGAGTACGGTCAGGAGGCAACGATCAACCCACGTCGATCCCAGCGGACATGGAGCCCCAGGTCCGCGTCTTCGGCTGCTCAGCCCCCAGCGAGGGCCGAAGGATCAGCTGACGCCCCGGGGGCGCGAGATGGAAACCCGCTGCGCTCGGGATCCTCAGGTGGCGCTAAGGTGACCACCCGGTTCGAGCTGCCGGGAAGCACCATCGCCAAGGTCATCCTGACCCTTGCTGCGATCTGGCTCCTCCTTCGCCTCTGGCCGCTGCTGGTGCAACTGGTCGTCGCGTTTCTCCTGGCGGCCGCGCTGGATCCGCTGGTCACGAGGCTGGAGCGGCGCGGCTGGCCACGGTCAGGGTCCGTCGCTGCCATCACGACCGGTTTCCTGGGTGTGGTGGCCCTGGTACTCTGGCTCCTCATCCCTCCGGTGATCGAGCAGGGCACGAACTTCGCCGACGACTTACCGACCTACACCGACCGCGTTCAGGGCTTACTGGACAGATACCCGGCGGTGCAGGAGCGGATCGAGGCCGCGTCCGCCGAGGGCTCGGCCGACCCCACCGCGGTCTTCACGGGAGCGCTCGCCTTCGGGAGTGGACTCGTCCAGAGCGTGGCGACCTTCTTCATCGTCCTCGTGCTGACGGTCTACCTGTTGGTCGATGGGGAGCGCGTCTACGGTTGGGTGACCCATTATCTGCCACCGCGCCAGCGGGCGAAGGTCCGTTTGGCGATGCCTGAGATCAGCAAGGTGGTCAGCGGCTACATCGTCGGTCAGGTGATCACCTCGCTGATCTTCGGGGTCTTCGCGTTTGTGGTCCTCGCGGTGCTGGGGGTACCGGAGCCGTTGCTGCTGGCGATCGTGGCGGCCTTCGCCGATGCGATCCCGATCGCTGGCGTCCTGATCGCCACCATCCCCGCCGTACTGCTCGGTTTTACTGTCTCGATTCCGACGGCAGCCATCGTCTTCGCGCTGTATATGGGCTACCAACAGATCGAGAACTACGTCCTGGTGCCTCGCATCTACCGCGGCACGCTGCAGATCTCCTCCTTCGCCGTCCTGGTTGCGGTGCTGATTGGCGGCCAGTTGCTCGGCATCATCGGCGTCCTGCTCGCGCTGCCGATCGCCGCCGCGATCCCGGTCGTCGAGCGCATCTGGCGCGACCAAGCGGCACCGGTCGGCTCGATGGCCGAATCGCCCGGCCGGTTCACGATTTCCGTGCCCCAGCAGGAGGCGCCCCTGCCCCGGAACCGCAAACCCCGAACCGGGGGCCGTGCCCGCTCTTCCCACGACCCGCCCGCGTGACGCTCGGACGTCGTCTTGGCCACCCCGCTCTCGCCGATCCCCGGCTGGGCGTCTCAGCACCGTCGTCCCCGAGGAGAACGGCACGAGGGCGGTCTCCGTTTTTTGAAAGGCTTCACGCAATCGCGCCGCGGTTGGTACAATAACCAAGGAACGATGCGTTATGTTCTATTCGGGCGCGTTGGAAACGACCCACCCGGCCCCGAGGATCCACCAATGTCCACTACCCATGGAGCCGGCGCCACGACCGAGCTGACCAAGGAGCAGGTCATCGAGGTCCTGCGGCCCGTGCAGGAACCAGAAATCGGCCGCGGCCTGGTTGAACTGGGGATGATTCCGGATGTCCGGATCCACGGCCGCAATGTCGGCGTGACCGTTGAGTTGCCCACACCGATCTCCCCGTCCAAGCCGGCAATCGAGCGCGATCTGCGGGCGGCTCTCGCAACCATCCCTGACCTCGGCACGATCGACGTGACCTGGACCGCCCGCGTCCGGGCGAGCGGTGGTGGAAAGTCGGACGCGCAGCCGATCAAGGGCGTCAAGAACACGATCGCAGTCGCCTCCGGCAAGGGCGGCGTCGGCAAGTCCACGGTTGCAGTGAACCTTGCGGTGGCGCTGGCCGAGGCGGGCGCGAAGGTCGGGCTGCTTGACACGGATGTCTACGGGCCGAGCATCCCGCTGATGATGGGGCTGCATGACAAGCCGCTGATGCGCAACGGCAAGATTGTTCCCCTGGAAGCACACGGCGTCCAGTTGATGAGCATCGGCTTCATCCTGGACCCGAACAAGGCTCTGATCTGGCGCGGCCCGTTGGTGGCCCAACTGATCAACCAGTTTCTCAACGACGTCGACTGGGGCGATCTCGACTACATGGTGATCGACTTGCCGCCGGGCACGGGTGATGTCCAGCTCACCCTGGTCCAGAAGATCCCCATCTCCGGCGCCGTGATCGTCACCACCCCGCAGGACGTGGCACTGGCGGACGCGGTCAAGGGCCTGAAGATGTTCCAGGAGGTGAAGACGCCGATCCTGGGCATCGTCGAGAACATGAGCGGGTTCGTCTGCGACAACTGCGACACGGTGCACCAGATCTTCGGCAGCGGCGGCGGCCACCGCACGGCCGAGGAGCATAACGTGCCCTTCCTCGGCGAGGTCCCGATTCAAACCGCTGTGCGGGAAGGCGGCGACCGGGGCAAGCCGGTCGTCGCGGCGGCGCCGGACTCCGCGACCGGCAAAGCGTTCGCCTACGTGGCGGAGCGGGTCGCGGTCCAATTGGCGGCGGAGGCGGCACGTAAGCCGCGCAAACCAACGATCATGCTCCGCACCGTCGGCAGCTAGCGCCCTCCTCTCTCCCAAGGCATGAGTGACGAACAGGCCCGGACCATATTGGTTCCGGGCCTGTTCGT
>JAUJMG010000392.1:2008-4270 GCA_030446955.1 Thermomicrobiales bacterium | reverse complement strand
GCCTCCTGGTAGGCGTCCCGCGTCGCCTCCGCCTCCCGCCGCTGCTCGTCGTTCGCGTAGTAGATCGCCGAGCGGTACTGCGTGCCGACATCGTTGCCCTGGCGCATCCCCTGCGTCGGGTTGTGCGCCTCCCAGAAGACGGTCAGCAGGTCCCGGTAGCTCACCTTCTGGGGATCGAAGGCGACCAGCACCACCTCGGTGTGGCCGGTCCGGCCGCTGCAAACCTCCTCGTAGGTCGGGTTCGGCGTGAACCCGCCGGCATAACCGACGGCCGTCGCGAAGACGCCCTCCGTCTGCCAGAACCGTTGCTCGGCGCCCCAGAAGCAGCCCAGCCCGAAGGTCGCCGTCTCAACGCCATCTGGAAACGGCGGCTTGATCGGCGTGCCGAGCACGGCATGCCGATCCGGAACGCGGAACCTTGGCCGCTCTCGCCCTGGAAGCGCCAAATCAGGCGTGGGCATCGTTGTCTTGTGCCGGCTAAAAAACATCGTCTTACCTCCGAAAGGATCCATCCTGATAGCGGCGTCACGCTGCCTGGGGGGGCGAGCCATGGCGCCTGCCACCCACGTTAAAGAGTACCGCGATTGGCGCCTCCGGGCGGCGCAGGGGGCTACATCGCGCCCAGCAGCGACCGGCGTCCCCACGTGTCTCCCTCGTGATAGGATCGCCCGATTCCAGGCCTGATCGGATGGCGCCGTGACGGAGGCGAGCGAACGTGACGCGGCCCGACGAGAGACACGCACCGTCCCATGATCCCGCTGGACCCCTCGCCGGGGCGCGGGTACTCGCTCTGGAGCAGGCGGTGGCCGGGCCCCTCTGCACCCGCCACCTCGCCGACCTCGGCGCCGACGTGGTCAAGGTGGAGCGGCCCGGCGGCGGCGACTTCGCCCGCCGCTACGACACCGCCGTCAAGGGCCTCTCCTCCTACTTTGTCTGGCTGAACCGGGGCAAGCGCTCCCTGACCCTGGACCTCAAGCACCCCCGGGCCGCCGAGATCCTGGAGCGGCTCGTCGCCCGCTCGGACGTGCTGGTCCAAAACCTGGGTCCGGGCGCCATCGACCGCCTCGGCCTCGTCCCCGCCGATCTGCGCCAACGCTACCCGTCCCTGGTCATCTGCTCCGTCTCCGGCTACGGCCGCGGCGGTCCCTACGAGCATCGAAAGGCGTTCGACCTCCTCCTCCAGGGAGAGACGGGCGTGATCGCCACCACCGGAACGCAAGCGGAGATGGCCAAGGTCGGGATCTCCGTCGGCGATATCGGCGCCGGCGTCTACGGCGCGATGGCCGTCCTCGCCGCCCTCTACGAGCGTCGCGCGACCGGCCAGGGGCGGCTCGTGGAATCCTCCCTCTTCGATGCTCTGGCCGAGTGGATGGGCTACCCCGTGCCCTACACGATGTACGGCGGCGAGCCGCCCGCCCGCGCTGGCGTCCGCCACGCCACGGTCGTCCCCTACGGCCTCTACCGCTGTGGCGACGGGGAAGGCGTCAACTTGGCCGTCCAGACGGACCGCCAGTGGACCCGCTTCTGCGCCGAGGTTTGCGACCACCCCGAGTGGGAGGCTGACCCCCGCTTCGCGACCCCCGCCCAGCGCCGTGTTAACCGTGTGGCGCTCGAAACGGCGATCGAGGAGGCCTTCGCTGCCCACCCCCGCGCGGAAATCAGCCGCCGCCTGGAGGCCGCCGATGTCCCCTACGGCGACGTGCTGGAGGTCGCCGATTTCCTCGATCACCCCCAGCTCGCCGCCCGCGACCGCTGGCGGGAGGTCGACTCCCCAGCCGGGCCGATCAAGGCAATCGTGCCCGCCCTTGACCTGGAAGGCATGGAGCCGCGGATGGACCCCATCCCCGATGTCGGCGAGCAGACGGACGCGATCCTCGCCGAACTCGGCTACGACCCCCAATCCATCGCCGCCCTTCACGCAGCCCACGCCGTCTAGCACGACAAGACCGACGCGCTGCCGCGACGGACCGGCCGTCGCGGCTCCGGGTTTTGACCAAGCAGCCTTGCGTTGAGCCCCACGAGCGCGGCTGGGAACCAGCACCCGCTGGCCCTCCACAACCCCGCTGGCGGCTACGCCCGGCGGGGAAGAAGGTCTCTTTCGCCCGCTTTCGCAGGCAGGATGGACCACCCCCGTCCCGGAATCGCCTTGATATGCGCCATATATACCTATTGACATTCACGTATCAGTGTGGTACAGATATGAGCGGACGGAAGGGCCGTCCAGGCCCCCGTCGCTCGGTTCAGGCTCGCTTGGATGGAGCG
>JAUJMG010000392.1:0-1908 GCA_030446955.1 Thermomicrobiales bacterium | reverse complement strand
ACGGAAGGGCCGTCCAGGCCCCCGTCGCTCGGTTCAGGCTCGCTTGGATGGAGCGAAGGAGGTAATGGACCATGGTCAACGACATGCTGAGTTTGAGGAGCGCGATGGATCGCTTGCTCGATGATGCCGTCGTCGGCAGCCCATCTCGCAACATTTGGGAGCGTAGCGGCAATGGGGCCGTGCAGGTCATGCCGCTCAACCTCTACACCACCGATGACCAGGCGGTGATCCAGGCTGCGGTGCCGGGCATTCACCCGGACCAACTGGAACTGACGGTCCACCAAAATACCGTGACCCTGGGCGGCCGTACCTCGGGTGAGGTCCAGAGCGAAGAGACCAAAGGCGCCACCTGGTACCTGCGGGAGATCCCGGCGGGGCAGTTCCGTCGCTCGGTGACGCTGCCGTTCGAGATCAATACCGAACAGGCTCAGGCCAGCTTTGAGCACGGCATCCTTCGCGTTGTCCTGCCCAAGGCCGAGCAGGCCAAGCCGCGCCGGATTCAGATCTTCGGCGGTCAGCATCCGCAAGCCATCGGCGGTGGCACCGGTGCTGAGACGCCGTCGGAGCAGCAGCGCACGCAGCAGAAGCACAAGAAGTAGCTCAAGCCTCGGTCGGGCGCCATCCCGTCGAGCCAGCGATGATGGACGCCGCAGTTCATAGTCTCCCAGTACATGGGGAAGCGGTCGGGGCCTTAGCCCCGTGGGCGTCCCTTCGCTGAGCAGCGAGTGCATCTGGAGCACGGCCGGGGAAAGTCCCCGGCCGTGCTCCTTTTTCTCTTGTCGCTTTTCTGTCGTTCCGCTCTCCCAGACCCACGCGCCGAATGACCCAGCATCCGGCCGGCGGAGAGGAGGTGCACCATGACCACTGAACTGAGTATGACTACCGAAGTGGGCATCATCGCCTACACCCTCTTTACCGTCGTTGCGTTCCTCCTGTTCTGGCGTGTGCTTCAGCGTGGTGGGCTCTAACCCGGATAAGCGAGGAGGGAAGCGATGGTGCTTGATGTCATGTATCTGCTTCTGATGCTGCCGGGCCTGGCGGTCATGCTCTGGGCCCAGCACAAAGTCCGGCAGGCGTACAACGCCTACCGGCGGGTCCCGAATTGGGCGGGGATCACTGGAGCCCAGGCCGCCCGGTTGATCCTCGATGGTCAGGGGCTCTACGACGTGCCGGTAGAGGTCACCGCCGGCCAGCTCACTGACCATTACGATCCACGGCACCGGGTGCTGCGCCTCTCCCCGGAGGTCTATCGTCAGCCGTCCGTGGCCGCCCTAGGAATCGCCGCCCACGAGGCGGGGCACGCCATTCAGCACGCTCGGGCCTACGCGCCGTTGCAGGTGCGCTCCGCCCTGGTACCACTGGCCGGTGTCGGCTCCAATCTCGGCTTTGTCCTCATCATCACCGGGTTGGTGCTCCAAACCCTGGAACTCGCCTGGGCGGGAGTCGGATTCTTTGCCTTCGCGACGCTCTTGGCCCTGGTCACGCTGCCGGTCGAATTTGACGCCAGCTGGCGGGCGCAGAAGGCCCTGGCCCGGATGGGACTGGTGACCGGGAGTGAGGCCCAAGGCGTGAGTCAGGTTCTCAACGCGGCGGCATGGACCTACGTTGCCGGCTTCGCCATTTCCGTGTTGCAACTGCTGTACTGGATCAGCGTTGTCGGCAGCGCCCGTCGCAGCACTGCCTAACGATTCCCGTGATCCACGCACGTCTCACCAGCGGCCCCCGGGGACCCCCACCACCCGCGGGGCCGGGGGCCCCGGGTGAGGGGAGTGACCTTGATACCCCGATATCGCCGGCCACAGCCCAACGCACCCAAGTGGTTCGGTCGCCACGCGGTCGCCCGCCAATACGCCGCCACGGGACCCACCCGCCCGGGGTAGGGTACCCCCCGCGCCCAAGGGGGGGACC
>JAUJMG010000073.1:13152-14363 GCA_030446955.1 Thermomicrobiales bacterium | reverse complement strand
GGGCAGGCGACTTGGCTCCCAACGGGTCACCTGAGACCAGTTGAGCGGAGCGCAGCGACAGTTTGCGCTCATCCGACCAAAAATGTGGCTGGAAGCCAACGGGGTGGAGGACTCCATGTCGTGTTGAAACGAGGTTCGCCCGGCAGGAGCCGAACCCGTGACCCCTTGCTCCCACAACCATAGACCCGACCGCTAAATCGCTGAGAAGGAGACTTCAGGCCAGGTAGCCGGAACATCCGAAACCGCTTGCCCTCCACGGAAGCGACTTGGGAGAGTCGTTATGGGGGGCTGATACGGAGGCCGGTTGATCGCTTGGTCTTCGGAGGCCACCCGCTCGTGCTCAGTCCTGGAGGGGCTTCCGTGCCCGGACATGCATCGCCGGGCACGGAAGCAATGATCGGCACGACGAGGTAGGACTTGGCCTGCGCGCCCACTGGCTGGATCTCAAGCCCGGCCTGCCGGGCCTCAATGTCCTCGTTGATCAGCAGCGGCTCGCGGGTCGCGATGATGCGGCTCGTCAGCCCTTCGCCCAGCGCGATGGCTGAAAGTGTCTCGCCGTAGGTGTAGCGGAAGTGGATCGTGTTCGTCTGGCGGACAAGCAGCGCGACGTAGACGATGTCGGCCGCCAACGTCTGGCGAACCTGTTCTCCGGTCATCTCAATCAAGGCGTCGAGATCCAGCTCCGAAACGAGTGCCTGGCTGACCGCGTTCACTGTAGCGAGTTCGGCGGCGCTCTGGTCGGTCTCAGCCAATAAGCGCCTGGTTTCGTCCAACAGGCGGGCGTTGTCGAGCGCCACGCTCATGCTCGCCGCCAACGTCGATAGCAGACGCACATCCGCTTCGGAGAAGGCGTGCTGCCAGGTACTCTGCAGGCTGATGACGCTAATTGAGCTGTTGACGCTGATCAAGGGAACGCCCAGGTAGGAATGGGAAGGCTCACGGCGTTGGACCGCACCACGTTCTTCCAGTTCTTGGAGCGTTCCGAGGAGGAGCGGCTGCTGGGATTGGAGGACGATAGACGTCAAGCTGGTGCCAAGGAGCATCGGCTCAATCACGATCCGGTGGTCGTCCTGGCGGAAGTAGGGCAGGTGGATCAGATTCGTCTCGCGGTCGAGGAGCGCGATGTACGCGGTCTGGGTCGCGAAGATGTCTCGGATCTAGTCGCCAACGACGTCGACGATCGCTTGCATGTCCAACTGCTCAGCAAGCGC
>JAUJMG010000073.1:0-13052 GCA_030446955.1 Thermomicrobiales bacterium | reverse complement strand
TCTAGTCGCCAACGACGTCGACGATCGCTTGCATGTCCAACTGCTCAGCAAGCGCTTGCTGGACGCTGTTGACAATCGCCAGCTCGGCCGTGCGTTGTTGCAGTTGCTCGCTGACTTCCCGCTCCGTAACGGCTTGTGCCGCTAGCCGCGCCTCCAACTCGGCGTTCCGGGCGCGGATCTCTTCCAGCTCGGCGATGAGATGGGCACTTTCCACGACGTGATCCCGCATCGAACGGACCTTTCCGCGGCCTCCTGCCGCAGCACACGAGGAGCCTTGGGCGTCCAGACCCATGGCTCAGGCAGGGCTCGGTGCGGGCTGCCCGCTGCCGATGGGTTCCGGCACGGGTGTCCGCCGTTCGCGCAGCGTCGTTTGATCGAGGGCTGAGAATCGCGGCAGGTCAATCATGCCCAACCCGGCCAGACGGTTCGTCATGGTGGTGAGAAAGACGCGGTTCAGGTTCGGCTCGCTCATCAGCCGGCGAAGCGTTCCTGCTGGGACTTCAAGGAGGGTGGTTGGCTGCTCGGTGACGACATCCGCGGTTCGCGGGAGGCCGGCAATGGCGGCGATCTCGCCGAAGAAGTCGCCGGCGTTGTGGACCCCGAGGATCCGCTCTGTTCCATCGTCGGTTCGGCTGGCGACGGTCCGGCCATCGAGCACGAAATACGCCGCATCGCTCGTCTCGCCAGCCCGCACGACCGCCGTCCCGGGTGGCGCGTTATAGACCCGTGCGTGGGCAGCGAGATTCCGCCGCACGGTTGGAGTTAGGCTGGACAGCGCCGGCAGGCGGCCGGCGAGCACATCGATATCGGTGAGCAGCGCGGCCCGACCCAGGCCGAGCCGCGGCGCGCTGGGAGCAGCACGAAGCATGGCGAGCGCTCGCCTCCACTCGGCGGTGGGCTGTCCCAGTCCGGGGAGTCTCAGCGCGACCAGGGCACTCCCGATCTGTAAGGCGGCGCAGGCAACGAGCAGCACCCGGATGTTGATCACGTCGGCCAGTCCTGCACTCGCCATGCCGATCATCAGCATCAGATCCCGGGTGACGAGAAAGGCGCTATTGACTCGTCCGCGCACGTCACGGGTTGTGTTTCGCTGGATGATGAGCCCGCGACCCACGTACGACGGCGCGTTCAAGACCCCAATGATGATGAAGATGGCGAGGGCGAGGGGCACCGTCGGCGCAAGCGCAAATCCGACGCTGAACAACCCCATGCCCAGGACGCTAATGACGATCCACTGGCCTTCGTGCAGCCGGTTGGCGAGACCGGCCATGGCGAGACTGCCAAGCACGAAGCCGACGGTGAAGAGTCCTTCGAACAGGCTGTACTCGAACTCGCTCCCTTCCAGCGCTCGGGTCACGAACGGGAGAACCAAGGCATTCCAAAGACCGAAGCTGAGAAAAATTGTGGTGAAGACCAGGACGAGCGACCGGAGTGTTGGGGTGGTGCGGAGGACATCTACGCCTGCCTGCAAATGGCGGAGGACCGTCCGAACGTTCGTGTCGCCCTCAACGCTGAATGACGGGATACGGACGAAGGCGATGCAGAGGGCCGAGCCGAGGAAGGTGGCAGCATCCAGGTAGAACGCCCAATCGATCGAGGCATTGGTCGCGATGAGGCCGGCTGCTGCGTAGCCGATGGTCGAGGCGCCGACACCGCTGATCGCCATCAGCGAGTTCGCTGCAGCCAATTCCTGATCGGTCGCAATCTCCGGCAAGACGCTCGCCTCGGCTGGGGCGTAGAACTGAGCGACCGTACTCGACAGAATGACGAGCGCGTAGAGCCAGCCGATGCCGTAGGGCAGCAAGAGGGGGATCGACGCGATGATGACGGTGCGTGCCAGCTGGCTGGCGATCATGATGCGCTTGCGGTCGTAGCGATCGACGACGACCCCGGCGACCAGCCCAACGAAGAGGCTGGGAACGGCGACGGAAAGCATCAAAAGCATCATCAGTCCGACGCTGAGCGCCGAGCCGGTTTCGCGGTAGACCAGGATCGAGGAGGTGATCGTGGTCAGCCCGCTGCCCATCGTCGTGATGAACTGAGCGCTCCAGAGCAGCGCAAAGTTCCGGTTTCGGAACACCGAGAACGGCCCCGAAGCTGGCGGGTCGACGGCCAAGGCCATGAGGACGCTCCTGCCGCCTCAAGCGAGGCGAGGCGCACGGCAACAACATGGGACCCGATGGATCCCATTGTGCGCGGGCGGCCGCTCTGGCACAAGTGGTGCGGCGCCCCTTGCGGGCCGTCGAAGGGTCGGAAGGACTGCGAGGAGTCCGGGAGGATCGGGTCGGCTGCCCAGATCTCGATGGCCTAGCCGAACGGGGACACAAGCGCGTGTGACTCAAGAATCCGACCCCATTGGGTGGACGAGCCAACCTTCGCTCGCCAGAAGTAAGGGCGAGCGGCCGGGAAGGGTGTCTAGGACCGAAGGTGCGGCTGTTCGCGACGTATCTTGTGCGGGTCCAGCCGACTCGGTCCGGTGACATCCTGCTCGACGGCAGGAGGCGTTCGGGCTAACGGGGAGGGTGGACCGCTTCTTAAGGGGCAGAGGAGTTAGGTGGTGGTACGCCCGGCAGGACTCGAACCTGCGGCCTCTTGCTCCGGAGGCAAGCGCTCTATCCGCTGAGCTACGGGCGCGTCTCAGAAGAGTATACCGTGGGGGCTAGCAGTGGTCCAGCGCAATGCTGATTGTCGTGTTGCCACTGCTGATGATCGGAGACTTGCGCTGATGCAGTGCGGACACTGCGGCGAGGGCCGCGGCATTGGCTCTGCGACGAGACGGTACCTGGGACGCCGCGATGATGCGAGGGCGGCAATGAATCGACGGAGGAGGGAGCACACATGAACGCGGCCGATCGAATGTGGGATCTGATAACGGAACGGGGCGATGCGACCCTGGAGTTCGTGCGGGATGGGTATCGTCTGACGGTGAATCCGGTGAAAGATCGGATTGATGAAGTCGGGTTTATCGTCTGGCGGGAGGATGACCGGGGGCCTGAGCCAATCGTGACGGGCCGTGCGAAGGGAAAGTCGCTGCTGGTGGATGATCCCGGCTCCTACAACGGTACGCCAAGCCAGCTCTCGGCGCTGGTGGAGCAATTGCTTGACGGCGAGCCGGTGCCGACCCCGCCACCAGGCGACCCCAACTCTGCCGTTCCCACCGCAACATAAGGACACGGTTACCTGGGACGCGCCCCTCACGTGGGCTAATCAGGTGTGACGACTGTGACGAATGGGCCGACCATGTCCTCGCCCCGCGGACGGAAGGACGCTCTCCTCGGCGCTCCCCCAAGGGGGTATGGCCGTCCTTGCTTCCTCGTTGTCTGTGGACTACCGCATCGTCGAGGGAAGGATGCCCAACTCGGCCCGATACTTGGCCACTGTGCGGCGGGCAATGCGGATACCTTGCTGAAGCAGCAGATCGCAGATACGGCGGTCGGTGAGCGGCTCGCCCTTTTTGGCCTCCCGTTCGATCAGTTCTTTGATCACATCCTTGATGCTGAGCGAGGGGGTGAAGAAGTCGCTGAACGGGATCACCTTGCGGGACGGCAGCATCACGTATTTGTTGGCCGTGGCCCGGCTGACGGTTGATTCGTGGACGCCCACCTGTTGCGCCACCACCGCCCGGGTCAGCGGGCGTAGCTCCCGCACTCCGCCTCGCAGGAAGCTTTCTTGAAGCTCGCAAAGGCAGAGCGTGATCTTGAGCAGGGTCTCCCGCCGCTGCTGGATGTTGGAGATGAACAGCTTGGCGCGCCCCGCATACTGCCGGACGTGGGCCCGGTCGGCATCGGAGGCGACGGCACTGTAGGGAACGGTGCGGCTGATGGACCCGCTAGCGCCATCGCCTTGGCTGTTGGCGTGCCCATTGGCGTGGCCATTCGCCCCACTGCTTTGGGCGGCGGCCTTCGCTGTGCTCCGCTTCCGGCCGAGGTCTCCCGCAAGCCGGTCATACATGGGGCTCATCCGCAGATGAAAATGTTTGGTGTCCACCACCTCGACGCGCAGTTCGTGATCCTTGATCGAGATGATCACGTCTGGAGCGACGTAGGCTGAGTTTGTCGGGCTGCGCCACGACTTGGCAGCCTGCACTTGGAGCGGGAAGGGGTTGAGGTGGGTGCGGATGAAGTTCCGTGCCTCCTCGACCTCCTCCGAAGTGAGGTTGAGATCCTTGGCGATCTGTCCGTACTTGTGGGCCCCGAATTCCCCGAGATGAGATGCAATGATTCGGGCAACCTGAGGCGGCACGAGTTGGGCCGTTTCCTCAAGGTAGCGGAGTTGAAGGAGGAGGCACTCTTTGAGATCCCGTGCTCCGACCCCAACCGGGGCCACATCCTGGATGACCTCAAGCACGCCTTCGATCGTCTCAAGTGGGAGACCGGTCAGGTCGGCTACCTCGGCGAGGTCACAGGTCAGGAATCCGCGCTCGTCCAAGGCGTCGACCAGATACTCGGCAATGGGGTACTCAGCCGGTTCGAGGATCGTCCGGGCGTCGGCGAGGATTTGGTCCGGGAGGCTCATGTCGGAAGCGACAAGGGTCATCGGGTCGAAGTCGTCAGAGTCATCGCGGGTCGACGAGGCGTTGACCAGTTGTTCCGGGAAGTCTTCGTAGCTCTCGGGGTCAGGGGTGGTACGTTGGCTGACCAGGCAGGTGGTGCAAAACGTACCGTCCAGCACGCTGCCGCAGAGGGGGCACGTCTGCCGCTCGTCCATCTCCAGTGCCGGATTCGCCTCCATTTCCGCGGCGATGACATCCTGGAGCTCCAAGCGAGAGAGACTGAGGATGTAGTTGGCCTCAATGAGGCTGGGCGACACCCATGCCCGCATCTCCTGCCCGAGATCGAACCCGCTCTCCATCCCAGCCATGCTGCTCCCTACGTGCGGCGATGCGTCGCGGACAGCGGTTCAACGTCGAGACGCTGTCGCGAGGACGTGTCAGAAACGGTCGCGATAAGGAGGGGGCTCGGAGGATCCGTGGGAGAGACCTGAGTCCACGCGAAGCCAGTCGCCCCTCAACCGCGACCCCAGTATAGTCATGGAAACGAAATCGTGGCAAGAATCTTGCTAAGCGACAGAATGAGAACGCGCTTTCGTCCATCGTAAGGTGGTCGTCTACCGGATCAAGGGCCGACGAGGTGGACCGCCACCCCTGCTGTTGCTGCAGATCCGCCGGAGCCGTCCAACTCCGGCTCCTCTCGCTGTGCGTTTCGCCTCACGCTCTGTACACGGCGGTCCTCGCACGGTATGATCGCCCGATGGCCGGTGCGACCGGTTTCCGGATGTTGCCATCGGTTAAGTTCGCTTTGAGCTGTCGCCGGCCGCCGTTAGTTCCACAAGGTGCTGGTGTCAGGATGCAAGAATCGATCCTGCACCGCGGCTCAACTATCCGCTTCCAAACTCGCCTCGTTCGACCGCAAGAGCAGCCCTGAAGGGCACGGCAGACCATGGTGCGAGCGCGCACGATCGGGCGCATCCGCGGGATTGAGATCAACGTCCACCCGACGTTTGCTCTCGTGCTCCTCTGGGTCTTCCTCCAGTGGGGGCGCGGGAGTGGTGGTGGTTTTCTCCCGATGCTCTTCGGCCTCGCGCTGCTCGGATTGGTGTTCGGATGCGTGGTGCTGCACGAGCTGGGGCACAGCTTTATGGCCCTCCAGCACGGCATTCGGGTTCACGACATCACCCTCTGGCCGATAGGTGGTGTGGCGCGAATTGAGCAGGTACCAGCCCGCCCCGGGGCAGAGGTGCTGATTGCCCTTGCGGGGCCGGCGGTCAACGTCGCCATCGCGGTTGCGCTGCTGCCCCCGCTCGTGCTCTTCGGGCTAGTCAGCGGCCTCAACTCCCCCGGAGAGTATCTGCTCTACGTCACCGAGCATGTCTCCCCGGGGGCGCTGCTCGTCTACCTCTTTTTGGTCAACGTGGTTCTCCTGCTCTTCAATCTGCTCCCTGCATTCCCGATGGATGGCGGTCGCGTCCTCCGAGCGGTGCTGACTACGTTGATCGGGCGGGAGCGGGGGACGCGAGCAGCGGTGATGGTCGGGCAGGCCATGGCAGTCGGCCTCATCGGGCTCGGGCTGTGGTACGGGGAGTATTCGCTGCCGCTCATCGGGCTCTTTGTGATCGTGACTGCGCACGTCGAAGGACGCGCTGTGAAGGTGGAGTCGGCCATGCGCCGCCTCCGCGTGGGTCAATTTGCCCTCTGGGACATGGGCGGGATTGCCCCCCACCATCCGCTCACCTACGCGCTTCGCGGTGGGCCACGCGATGTTGCCGTGACTGATGGCGGGCGCGTGGTCGGGATGCTTTGGCGGAACCAGGTTCTGCACGGGCTGAACGGCGGCGCTGGCAGTCGAACAGTTGCCGACGTGATGGACAGCGCGGTGGTGACGGCGGATATCGATGACTCGGTCTACGACGTGCAGCAGCGCATGAATCAACTCAATCGGTGGGCGATCCCGGTGACGGAGGATGGCCAGTATCGCGGCATCTTCACCGCGGATCGGTTCGTCCACGTCTACCGGCAACTCTCCCCGTCGCCCTTCCATTTCCGCGCTCCGCACGGTCTGACTAGCACCGTAGCGGACTTGCTGCGCGCCTGGGGTCGCTAGACAGACCGCACCATGGGAGGCGCGTGCGGCGAACTGAGGCCTAACGGGATGTTTCTCTCCCGGGACCGCTCCTGGATTGGGGATGTCAATCTTGGGAATGTGCCCCTTGGGGGTCGCGCGATCCGACGTCCACCTTGACCGTTTACGGTGGCGAACGTAGGATGCCATGGGAAGGGGCAGGTCCCCGCCTATGGAGGCCAGCGTGAAGATCTCGAGCCGAGGCGAATACGGGGTTCGGGCGATGGTCGCCCTCGCACGTAACTACGGCGATGGGCCGGTTTCGCTTGCCTCCGTGGCCAAGGATTCCTCTGTGCCACCCGCCTACCTTGAGCAGTTGATCGCTCCGTTGCGCAAGGCGGGCCTTGTGGAAAGCAAGCGAGGAGCGCGCGGCGGCTACCAGCTCTCCCGGCCGCCGACGGCGATTCGGGTGGGCGAGGTCTACCGGGTGATGGAAGGCCCGGTGGCGCCAATGGTCTGCGTTTCCGAGGATCCTGCCGATCAGACCTGCCCGCTCATCGAGGGCTGCGAGACGCGCCCGGTCTGGCTGAAGGTGCGGGATTCGATTGCCGAGGCGCTCGACTCCACGACATTGGCCGACCTCGTGGATCCGAGGAAGGCACGCCGAATTGACCAGGTTGCGAAGACCCCCTCTGCCCCGGCACCCTTGTCCTAATTCTCCTCCTTCTTCCCCACAGTTAGACGTCGTCGATCCCGGCCCGGGTTCGCCTGCGTCCGTCTTTTCCGGAGTGTTCCGATGAGCCCGCCCCCACCCAACGACGCCATCTACCTCGACCATGCCGCGACGACTCCGGTCGATCCTGCTGTGGTAGAGGCGATGTTGCCCTACTTCACCGAGCGGTTTGGCAACCCGTCCAGCATCTACCAGCTGGGTCAGGAGTCGCGCTCGGCGCTCGATCGCTCCCGCGCAGCCATTGCTAGCGTCCTCGGCTGCCGTCCGTCCGAGATCGTTTTCACTAGCGGTGCCACCGAGGCTGACAACCTCGCTCTCTCCGGTGTGGCCTGGCATCACCGCCTCGGGGCTTCGCAAGGCAACAGGTCCCATATCGTCACCACCGCGATCGAGCATTCGGCCGTCCTGGCCACGGCTCGATGGCTGGAGCGCCAGGGGTTTGACGTCACCTATGTCCAGTGCGACAAGGAAGGCCTGGTGCCGGTGGAGGAGGTGGCCGCCGCCCTGAAGCCTGAGACCTGCTTGATCTCCGTCACGTATGCGAACAACGAGGTCGGGTCTATCCAGCCCATCAGGGAGATTGGCGCGCTAGCTCGCGACCGGGGTATCCCGTTCCACACCGACGCCGTGCAGGCCGCAGGTTCCCTTCCGCTCCGTGTGGACGACCTTAATGTCGACCTGCTGACGCTGGCCGCTCACAAGTTCTATGGACCGAAGGGTGTCGGGTTGCTCTACGTGAGGAAACAGACGCCGATCGCCTACCAGCAACACGGGGGCGGTCAGGAGAGCGGACGCCGAGGCGGAACGGAGAATGTGCCGCTCGTCGTTGGCATGGCGGTCGCGCTGGATCAGGCCGAGCGAGGACGGAGTGGCTACAACGCCCACTGCGCAACGCTCCGTGATCGCTTGCTCGATGGCCTGCGGTCGGCGATTCCAGAGGTTGCGCTGAATGGCCCCGCCGTCCTGGGGCGGCGCCTCGCGAACAACGCCAACGTGTCGCTGCCCGGCATTCAAGGGGAGACGGTGCTGCTTAGCCTTGACATGCAGGGGATCGCAGCTTCCGCCGGTTCGGCGTGCTCGGTCGGGAATTCCCAGCCGAGCCATGTACTCCAAGCCATGGGCCTCAGCGATGAGCGGATCAGGTCGAGCCTGCGATTTACTGTAGGCTGGAGCAACACCCCACAACAGATCGACGAGACGGTGGATGTGCTGGTGGAGACGGTTGAGCGGGAGCGATCACTCGCTGGGGTCGCCTGACGCGCCCATTTCGGGCGACTCGCGCACTCGTTCTTCCCTGTCCTTCCTTCGCCCGCGAGCAGGTTCGCGGACAGGCTGCCTCGGACGGCTACCTGCTTCGATGACCAACTGGTCCTTCCCTATGCGGCAGCGTTCACGGAAGGGGCACGGAGAAGCCACTCCGCTGAGGATGTTGGGAACGGGTGGAGGACGGCTGCTATCCCACTTGCCTCGTCGGCCAGGTTCTACCGCCCCGAGTACTTGCTCGCGTGATCGGGCAGGAGTGCCGCGGAGGCGACCGCCGCGTCAAGTGCGGTGCGGGCATCTCGCCCGTCCACCCGGCCCAGGGCCGGCAGATCCGCGAGGGAGCGCAGACCGAAGTGCCGGAGAAAATCGGGCGTCGTGCCGTACTGAATCGGGTTTCCGACCGTCGAAAGACGGCCAACGACCTCGATCAGACCGCGTCCGTGCAACGTCGCAAGGACCCCCGAGGAATCGACCCCCCGCACCGCTTCCACCTCGACCCGGGTGACGGGCTGCTGGTAGGCGATAATCGCGAGTGTTTCCAGGGCGGCCGCCGAGAGTCGAGTCTCTCGGTCAAGGCGGAGGAAGCGGCGGACGTGGGCGGAAAACCGCGGCGCCGTGGCGAGTTGGACGGTGTCCTGGTGCCACTGGATCACCCATCCTCGTCTGGTGTCAGCCTCCAGCTCTGAGAGGGCAGTCACGACCTCGGCTGGTTCTACTCCCGCGCCCCGGGCGAGTTCCTCGATGGTGGTAGGCGCTGGCGCGACGAGTAGCAGCGCCTCCACTAACGCCACCAGCTCGGAGCCGGTCGGTCGATCCTCTAACCCAGCGAGTCCGGGGCGCGTCAAGCGATCGTCTTGGCTCGAGTCACCAATGTCGCCGGCTTCATCCCGCGTGGTCGCGGGGGAATCGGAGTACGCCACGTCAGTCGGCCGCCGATTCATGAGCAGCGGGGACTGCTACCTTCCGCAAGGCGATGTCGCCAAACAGCGTCTCCTGTTCAGCATCTACCACCCGTCGCCGTACCAAAACGAGCATTGCAAGGAAGGCTGTGAGTACCTCGTTCCGGCCGTCGCAACCCGCCGCCACGGTGCTGAAACGCAGGTTCCGGGTTCCCGCCAGGGCGTCAAGGACCCGTTCTACCATCTCCCGTAGAGAGACGACGCGTCGGACGGGAATCGCCTCCGGAGCGATGGGAACGAGCGCGAGGCGCCGGCGGAGGGCCCGAGCGAGCGCGGTGGCTTGCTGGGCAGCCAGCCGCGGCGGAGCGGCGGGAGCGGGAGTTACGACACCGTTACCGCTCGGCGCAAACGCGCCTCGACCGCTCGCATCCCAGGAGGCTAAGCGCTGAGCGGCGGCCTTTACGGTGTGGTACTCGATTAACTGGCGTATCAACTCCTCTGGCTCTTCTCCCTCGTCCGGAAGGGGCGGCCGTGGCAGCAGGGATCGGGACTTAAGCAGCACCAACCGAGCCCCCACGGTCGCGAACTCGGCGATGGTCTCCGGCGGAGCGCCACCGAGATTCTCCGCGTGGCGGAGGAACTGGTCCGTCACCGTGACCAGCGACACGTCGGTGATGGATAGTTGGCTCCGCTCAATCAAGCGTAGCAGCACGTCAAGCGGTCCCTCGAAGGAGGGCAGCCGGAGTTGGTAGCTGGTGAGAGAGCCGGGGTCGGTCGGTGGAGTGCTCATGATGGGTTTAGTGTAGGCGACGAGACGGTGATGGGGATACGTTCACTCCCTGACCTCGGACCGTCGCTCCGAGGATCTTAAGGATGATCGCTCTCCGGCTGTCGGATCCGGGCGATTTAACACCCCCGTCGCCCAGTCACCTCGCGGCGTGGTCCGCGGCCATGAGACGCCGCAGATCGGGATCCTCCGGTGCCGGGGCTGCCTCGTGGTGAGCGATCAGCCAGGATGTGCGGGGCGAGCAGCCGAGCGAGGAAGCCTGCTCGGCGCCGAGGCGCGGGTGATGAACCGCGAGCGCCAGCCCATGGCGCCAAGGTGGTGCCGGCATCCGGGCAAGGCGGGTCAGCAGTCGGGGGGCGAGCCGCCGGAGGAGGACGCGAACGATCCGATGGGGCAAGCGAACTGGGCTCGCTCCGTCTGCTTTGCCCAGGTCATGGAGGAGGCCAGCGACGAGAAGATGGGGATCCTCAACTCCGTGCGAGCGCAGGATGTCAAAGGTCCGGCAGAGGTGCGCCTGGTCGTGATCGGGGAGGGCGCGGAAGGCCATGGCCTGGCGGGGCGTGAGGACGCTTGCCAGAATCGCATCCCGGTTGTCCGGGACGCGGGGACGGAGGGCGCTAACGCCCTGCCGGAGACGGTAAGCAAACACGGCCACGATGCAAGGCTAGATTTGGAGGCTTCCGTCGACGATCACGCGAAAGAGCAGATCCCGCATGGGATCAATCATGCCCCCAATGATCTCCTGGCCGGCGCGTCCACCGATGAAGAGGATCAGGAAGAGAACCATGAAACCGTAGCGCTCGAGTGGCGCCAGAATCGGATACCAGAAGTTCGGCAGGACTGCGGTCAGCACCTTGTGACCGTCGAGGGGCGGGATCGGAATCATGTTGAACGAGGCGAGCAGGATGTTGACCCAGACGAACCAGGAGAGGAAGAACCCGAACTGACCGAGGTCGGTCCCGCTCTGAGCGGCCACCCTCAACGGGATCACGGCGACCGCGGCCTGGGCCACGTTCGAGAGTGGCCCCGCGATCGCCACGATGCCCATGTTGACTTGGCGCCGCTTGAGGCGACCGCGGAAGTTGTTGGGGTTGACTGGAACCGGCTTGCCCCAGCCGATCGCGAAGAACCCGACCGAGAGCAGCACCATCCCGATGAAGCCAATCGGCTCGAAGTGCATTGCCGGGTTCAACGTGATACGGCCGAGGCGAGCCGCTGTGTCGTCGCCAAGACGCCAGGCCGTCCAGGCGTGCATGAACTCGTGAACCGTGGTCGCGACGATGAACGCGAGCAGAATCGCCAGGATCTCGTTGCCCGAACGCTGGGTGAACCCCATCCGCTACATGGCCGCCTGGAACGAGGGCCGGGCCGCTTGCTCCGCGCCCGAGCCCGGGTAGAGGTGGCAGGCAACATGATGGCCATTGCCCTGGTCGGCAAAGATAGGATCGACCTGCTTGCAGACCTCCATCGCGTAGGGGCAGCGGGTGTGGAAGTGGCAGCCGGAGGGCGGGTTGATCGGGCTCGGCACGTCGCCGCTGAGGATGATCCGCTCGCGCCGCTTCTCGATTACCGGGTCCGGAATGGGCACCGCGGAGAGGAGCGCCTTGGTGTAAGGGTGGAGCGGATCCTCGTAGAGCGCGTTGCGGTCGGCCATCTCCACAATCTTGCCGAGGTACATCACCGCGACGCGGTTGGCAATGTGCTTCACGACTGAGAGGTCGTGGGCGATGAACAGGTAGGTGAGGCCGAACTGGTCCTGTAAGTCTTCGAGGAGGTTCACGATCTGGGCCTGGATCGAAACGTCCAGTGCCGAGACCGGCTCGTCGGCGACGATGAAGTCCGGATTTGCGGCGAGGGCCCGGGCAATGCCGATACGCTGCCGCTGACCACCGGAGAACTCGTGGGGGTAGCGGTTGGCGAAGTAGGGGTTGAGTCCGACGGTCTGGAGCAGCTCCTGGACGCGCTGGGTGCGCTCGTTCTTCGGCACCAAGCGGTGGATCTGCATCGGCTCCGAGACGATGTTGCCGACGGTCATGCGGGGGTTCAGCGAGGCGTAGGGGTCCTGGAAGATCATCTGGAGGTGGCGGCGCATGCGGCGCATGTCACCCCCGTCCAGCTTGGTCAGGTCCTTGCCGTCGAAGACCACTTCGCCAGAGGTCGGCTTGTAGAGCTGGAGGATGGCGCGGCCGGTCGTGCTTTTGCCGCAGCCCGACTCGCCGACCAGTCCGAGGGTTTCGCCCCGCTTGACGCTGAAGGAGATGCCGTCGACCGCCTGCACGGCGCCAACCTTGCGCTGGAAGATGATTCCGGACGTCAGCGGGAAGTGCATGACCAGGTCTTTGACGGTCAGCAGCGAATCGCTGGCACCATTCTGCCCGTTTGACCCCGGCGTCTTCGGTACCGGCTGCGTACGGCGGTCGACCACCGTGTTAGCGGGCGGCTTGGATGTGGATGTAGGGCTCTGCATCAGACCTGCCTCCTCGTATCGAGGTTCGGGGGGCTGGAGGGACTATCGGGGTTCATCGGGTCGGCCACGCCATGTGACGTCGGGATCCGCGTCGAGTCCGAGAAGTCCTGGCGGCTCGTCGGCTCGGGATGATTGAGGGCACGGGCGACGGCGTCTTGGTCGGCGTCCTTGCTCACCTCTTCCCAGAACCAGCAGGCCGAGTAATGACCGGGCTTGACCTCCAGAAGAGGCGGGTTTTTCTGCTCGCACTTCTCGCGGGCGTAGTTGCAGCGCGGCACGAAGGGGCACATATCCGGCAGGTCGATGAGATCGGGTGGAAGACCGCGAATCGGCTCCAGTTTCTCCT
>JAUJMG010000391.1 GCA_030446955.1 Thermomicrobiales bacterium | reverse complement strand
ATCAGGATGCCCGTCTGCAGGAGCCTGCTCAAGACCTGTTTGCCCACCACCCATCCCCTTGCGTTCTCGCAGGGCGGTCCGCTGTCTGTTCCGGCAACCCGTCCTCAGGCGGTTTTCCCGCCTAGTCTCGACCGCGCGGCGGGGGAACCGACGGGAGCCGGCGATCCTCCGCTGGAGGACGGCCGACTCCCTTGCTCGAGACGAGCCTCCGTTCGTCCTACTGCTCCCAGACCTTCGTGATGTGGTTCAGGGCGTCGCGATAACCAAGCTGCGGCCAGTTCTGGACGTTGGCGCGGATGGCCTGGAGTTCGTACGGATAGTACAGGAACGCGATCGGGCCATCCTCCGCGATGATCGCCGACATGTCCTTGTAGAGCTGGGCCTGCTTCTCGATGTCCGCCGTGCTCCGCGCCTCGGCAAGGATGGCGTCGACTCTCTCATTGCAGTAGTGGAAGGTGTTGGTCGAGTTGCCGCAGCCGTAGTAGGCGGTCACGTCAGGGTGCGGTGGAGTGATGTACCACATGATCCACGACTGCACGTCCGCGTCGTCGCCGGCCCGGATGCGCGCGAGGAGGTCGTTGAACTGGCTCGTCTTGATCTCGACCTCGGCGCCGATCTCTTGCCAGTACTGCTGGGCGAAGACGGCGGTCTGCTCGCGAACCGGGTTGCCCTTGTCGACCTCCAGCACAATCTTCAGCGGCTGACCGTTCTTCTGGCGGACGCCGTTCCCGCCCGCGGTCCAGCCCGCCGCGTCAAGCATCTGCTTTGCCTTCTCGGGATCGTACGCGAAGCCTGCCACCTGGTCGTTGTAGGCCCACTCCAGCACAGGGCTGATCGGGTGATTGGCGAGCATGCCTCGGCCGAGCTGGACGTTCTCGAGGATGGACACCCGATCGATCGCATGGATCAGCGCTTTGCGGACCTGTGGATCGGTGAACGGCTCCATTCCGTTGTGGAAGGCGATGTAGGTGTAGTTCACCTGACGCGCCTCGTTCACCCGGATGTCGGGATTGCCTTCGACCGCTTCCAGCTGATGAGGCTCGATGATGACCAGATCGAGCTCCCCGGTCTGAAGCTGTGCCAGCTGCTGCTCAATGTCGGGAATGACCTTAAAGAGGACGGCGTCAAGATGCGGCGTTCCACCGTAGAACGCATCGTTGCGGACCAAGCGCGCGTGGGAACCCGGCTGTGCTTCGTCGAACTTGAAGGGGCCGCTGCCCACCGGGCGCTTCAGGAAGTCGACGGGATCGGTGAACTGGTCAGGCGTCCAGTCCTTCATGATGTGCTCTGGCAGGATGTTCGCCAGGTAGCCGAGCATCCACGGCAGGTTGTACGCCGGCTCTTTCAGGCGCAGCGTGACTGTGTGGTCGTCGACCTTCTCAGCGCGATCGATCATCGCCAGGTTACCGCGAAGGTAGAAGGCGATGTCGGGATTGACCCACACCCTGTTGACCGTGAAGACGACGTCGTCGGCGTTCAGCGCCTCGCCGTCGTGCCAGGTGGCGTTCTGGTGCAGCTTGAAGGTCCAGGTCAGGCCGTCAGGCGATGCCTCCCAGCTCTCGGCGAGGTCCCCGGTGGGCAGGAGGTTGGGATCGTCGAACTTGACCAGCGTGCTGTAGAGCACTTTGTTGACGAGGATGTTCGGAAGGGCTCCGACCAGCGGCCACATCTTGGGGTTGTCGATCAACGGCAGCGCGAAGGTTCCGCCCTGCTTGGGCTCTCCCTGCGATGCGGCGAGAGCTACGTTGGCAGCGCCCTGTGCGCCGCCGGGAGCGAGAAGGGGCGGCATGGCGGCGCTCAGTCCGACGAAGGATCCCAGCTTGAGGACGCCTCGGCGTGAGAGGTTCAGGCTGTGAACGTCGTCTTCTTGGGCCATCGAACTCTCCTCCTGACGGCAAATACCGGCGGCTGGATTGTCCCTGACGATGTGAAGGCCCGCAGTGTAACACCGAGGCAGCAATCCTGCGTCCACCCCGCCCAGTTGTAACCGGCACTCACGCCTCGTCACGACATGTGGTTATCTGGGGTGAGAACGATTCAGTCCCGGCGAAATCATCATGGGCAACCAGATGGAGCGTGGGCTAACAGATGGCTGAGACCACTGACGGTGTCGAGGTCACCGAAGCCCTGGATGAACCCTAGGATTTCTCGCGCCTGGCGTTCTCCAACCGTGGACTGGGCACAGGACAAGAACTTGGCCTTGAGAGCGTCCGCGGAGAGCGGGCGCGTCGGGCTGCCGCGTACCGCGCACGTTTCCGCATGCCGTACGGTCCCATCACGGAGATGCACATCCAGGCGGGCCGATCCAGTCTTCACTTCGCCGTCGTCCTGCCATTCCGGCGGGACGACGTGCTCCACCCGCCGCAACAGGGCCTGCAAGTCTTGCCGTCGTACGCTCTCCTCCGTGAAATGGCCCAGTGTTACCTCACCGTCCAGGAGCGCCGTCGCGACGCAGTACTCCAGGCTGAACTTGGCCGCCAGGGGATCGGTGGGGCGATGGTGGATCAGGATCAGCGGTGCTGTGTACGGCACCGCAACGACGACTCGGGTAATGTCCTTGAGGGACAAGCCGTCGCAGACGGACAGCGCCGCGTCGATCGCCGCGTGGGTGGATGCACAACATGGATACGCCTTCACGTTCAGCCCGGGCTGGACGAGGTCCCACGGTTCCCCAAGCACGGATCGCATATCCGTGCCGGCATACCCGGGGTCGCGGCCGAAGACCGCGAAGTAGCCAACATCGCCCTCGATTGCCTCTGGATTCGCTGTCAGACCGCGACCCGCGAGCTCAACGGCGGCGACCGCGGACTGTGCCGCGCGGCCGACATGCAGGGGCTTGGTCATCGTCCCGAAGTTGGCGCGGAGACCGCCGGCAAACGATGCCGCGATCCCGATGGCATGCCGTGTCTGTATGGCCCTCAGGCCAGCGAGTCGTGCCGCTCCGGCAGTGGCGCCGATCACCCCGTGTGCCGCCGTCACATGTCAGCCGCGGTCGTACGGTTCCTGGCCGGTGAAGAGACCCAGCTTGCAGGCGACCTCGACCCCGACCGCGAAGGCGGCGAGCACGTCTCGGCCGGTGGCACCTGTCCGCTCGCCGATGGCGTAGACGGCTGGGAGAATCGAGGCACTGGGATGGCCGCGCATCGAGTCATTGGTGTCGTCGAAGTCGAGCGCGTGCGCGGCCGTTCCGTTGGCAAGCGCGGCGTTCTGGGCGCTGACCCACGATCCGGCTCCCCAGATGGCGCACTCCGACGCTCCTCCTTGGCTGCGGGCCTGCTCAGTGGCGATGCGAGAGGCGGGTTCCAGCGACCCAGCCAAGGCGACGCCGATCGTGTCCAAGATCGCTCGTCGGGCCACATCTTCGACATCGTTCGGAAGAGCCGAGGCCTGCGTTTCCGTGGCAAACGCGGCGAGAGCCGCGGTCGCGTCCATCCTCAGGATTCCCTTCCCTGTCCGCCGCGCTGCCCAAGATCCTCTCTCGACACGGCGGCGAAGCGGTGCAGGACGACCGCGCTGGCGCAAATTCCCGACAGGAACGCGTCAATCGTCATGTTCTCGTTCGGCGCGTGGTTGCCCTCATCGGCGTTGGCGTAGGTCGTCCAGACGGCCGGAAGCCCGAGCACGCTCGTGAAGAGATAGTTCGGGCTCGACCCACCGATCAGCGGCATCACCACGGGCGCAGTGCCCCAGGCGTCGGTGATCGCCTGCACGACCATCTGGGAGACCGGCAGCTCTGGTGAGGTCTTCGAGGGATGGGTCCCCGCAAGCTTGCGGATGGTGATATCGGGCGCGTAGCGGCGGACGTGCCGCTCGATCTTGGCGAAGATTTCATCGGGACTCTGGTCCGGCACCATCCGGGTCTCGAGCTTGAGGATGGCCTGAGACGGGATGACCGACTTGGCGCCTTTGCCTGCGTAGCCGCCCGCGATCCCGGAGATGTTCAACGTCGGCTGAAACATCGTCTTCTCGTAGTAGGAGAGATCGGGCGGCCCGGCAAACTGCTCGATGCCGAGATACTCCTTCACGGCCTGCTCGTCGAACGGGACGTTGGCCATTATCTCCCGCTCGTACTCGGAAGGCGGGCGAACATTCTCGTAGAAGCCCTCGATCGCGACCCGCTCATCGGGCAGGCGCATGGTCCCGAGCAGATCGACAAGCTTCCAGATCGGATTCGGAGCGGGACCGCCGAAGTTTCCGGAATGGAGGTCCCGGTTCGCTCCAGTTGCGACGAGCTCCATCTTGAGGTTGCCGCGCAGACCGAAGAAAACGATCGGCCGGTTCGACGGAT
>JAUJMG010000390.1 GCA_030446955.1 Thermomicrobiales bacterium | reverse complement strand
TCAGCGGCGGCCGTTTCATCCTGGGGCTCGGCGCGGGGTGGCACAAGCCGGAGTTCGACGCCTTCGGTTTCCCGTTTGACCATAAGGTGGACCGGTTCGAGGAGGCGCTCGGCATCATCCTTCCGCTGATGCGAGAGGGCAAGGTCGATTTTGCCGGAACCCACTACCGGGCAGAGGAGTGCGAGCTGCGACCTCGAGGATCCCGCCCTGGCGGACCGCCAATCCTGATCGGGTCGTCCGGCCCGAGAATGCTCCGCTTGACCGCTCAACACGCCGACCAGTGGAACACCTGTTGGCTTGGCCAGCCGGCCGCGCTGGCTCCTCGCCGCGAGGACCTCGAAGCGGCGTGCGCCGATGTCGGGCGAGATCCGGCGACGCTGGAGGTGACCGTCGGTGTGGCCGTCGCCTACCCGGAGTTGAGCCAGGCAGAATCGAGCGAGCCGCCGGATCCGGCGAAGGCCCTATTTGGAACCCCAGAGGATATTGCCGCCGGCCTTCAGGGCTACGCCGACCTCGGCGTCTCCCACGTCATGTGCGCGTGCCGTCCGACGAACGCCGCGACCTTGGCCCTGCTCACGGAAGCGCTCAACGCCTACCGAGAGATGGAGCGGGGTACAGCCCGTCCTGCCACGGCATCGCTTCCCATGTGACCATTACCCTGCGGCGCGAAGCATCATCGAATTCCCGCCGGGCGCTTCCGGGTGAAGGCTCGTTGATCCCGGTCGGAACTCGTCTGGACGCTGACGCTTCCCTGGTCTGCCGCCCATAGCCCCGCTATGCTTGCGTGTCCCGGGCACCCCGCCCGGCTGATATGGGCAACACCGGGGAACAGACCATGACCGAGACCCAGGCCAGATCGGGAGCGCGGGCGTCGCGGATCACGCCGAGTAGCCCAACGGAGGGCGAGGTCCGGGTGAACGGGATCCGGCTCCGCTATCTGGACTGGAGCGGACCAGCGAATCCGACGTTTCCGCCGACCGTGCTGCTCCACGGATTGCTCCAGACCAAGGAGGGGATGGCGAACCTTGCCTCCCACCTCGCTCGCCGCGGGCGGGTCGTCGTGCCCGATCTCCGCGGGCGGGGCAGTTCCGACCAACCGGAAAGCGGCTACGATCCGGCGACCATGGCCGATGATGTCGCAGGCCTGATCGATGCCGTCGGTCTTGATCGTCCGGTAGTGCTAGGGCGACTCCACGGCGGCCTGATCGCGTACCACCTGGCGGCTCGGTGGCCGGACTCGGTGCGCGGTCTGATTCTTGGCGATACCGCCCCAGAGGTGGATCAGGAGCGCGCCAAACGTGCGCTAGCCGTCGTTCGCGGCTTGCCGCCTCGCTTCTCATCTATGGATGAGGCACTCGGCTTCTACCAGGGCACGCTCCGCCTCTCCGAAGCGCGAGCACGGCACGACATGCCCCACGATCTGACCCCTGATGAGGCGGGGGGGTACCGATGGTGCCACAACCTGGCCCTGGTCGAGCGGATCGAGGTGGCCTCCATGCCGAGGGCGGATTGGGATGTGATCGCTCAAGTTCGCTGCCCAACCCTGCTGCTACGCGGCCAGCGGGGCGAGGTGCCGCGGGAGATGGCAGATCGCTTCTGCCAGACCATCCATGGCTGCCAAGTCCAGACCGTGCTTGGCGCCCGCCACGATGTCTTCCTCGGTCCCGGCTGCGAGCAGACCTTTGGAGCCGTCGATCTCTTCCTGATGCGCCTCTGTGAAGCCGGCGACAGCCAGCAGGTTAACCTGGCCGTTGTCGACGAGGGAGTGGAGGAAGGCAGCCAATTGCCGCTGCCCGGGGCGGAGTCGATCACAGCGCTCGACCATGAGGCAGTCAGCCGCGCACACTCCGCCGCCGAAGCGGTCGAGCGGATCGTCCGGGCTGTCAATAGCCGGGATGAGGAGGCCGTGGTCGCGCTCTTCGCGCCGGATGGCCGCATCGTCCAGTTCGGGGAGGGGGGACTTGTCCATCAGGGCGGCCTGGAGGCGGTCCGCAGCGCCTTCGCCCGCGTCTTCGAGGGACAGCCCGGGGTGGCGATGGAGGCGCGGAACGTCGTTGCCGAGGGAGACCGGGCGGCGTGCGTGTTCGCCGTTTGGGACACGACCACACCCGCCGCTGACGGATCGGCGATCATCGCGCCGGCATTTCTCACCCTCCGCGATGGCCGCCTGCTGGAGTTCGTCTCCTACAACCTGCACGTGCCCGCGGAGCAGGTGTAGAGCTCCCGTCCGGCCGCGTCGAAGCGAGCCGTCGACGGACCGCTCTACGATCCCGGCCCGCGATCTGCCCCAGTGCCTGTGTGGGCGGCGGTGGACCGGTCGAGGTCGTGGAGCGCGGGGTTGAAGGACAGCGACGCGGTCGTGGCGAGGTAGCAGGCGGCGATGGCGAGGAGAACCCCGGCGACGCCGAGCGCGGCCACGAGGGATCCTGCGAGCAGCATCCCAAGGGGAGTGGCGGCCAACGCCATTGCCATCAGGGTGCCGAGCGCGCGGCCCCGGAGTTCGGCCGGCACCCGCTCCTGGAGCACGGTCAGGACGAGCGGATTGATGCCGCCCGCGGCGAGACCGGCGACGCCGAGCGCGGCCATGGCAACCGGCAGTCCCGGCAAGGTGGCGAGCACCCACATCGGCAATCCGAGAAGGACGAAGCCGCCGATCAGCGCCCACCGGCGCGACGCGCGGTGGCCGATCGCCCCGTAGGCCGAGGAGCTGACCAGCGCGCCCACGCCGAAGCCGGCCAGCATCACCCCTAGGTCCCGCGCGGAGCCGAAGACGCGGTCGGCATAGACGGGCAGCACCACCGAGAAGAGCGGCGCGACCAGGAAGTTCACCATGGTCGCGGTGAGGGCGACGGAGCGCAGCAGCCGGTCCGACCAGAGGTAGCGCAATCCCTCCCGGATGTCATCAAGGTACCGGCCCGTCGGCCCGCGTTTCGCCTCGGATACGGGTACCGCGACGGCGACCATCAGCGCCGAGACGGCGAAGCTCGCCGCGTCCAGCCAGAGCACGTTGCCGGTTCCCATGGCGACGATGAGGAAACCGACCAGCGGCGGTCCGATCAGTCCCGACAACCCCTGGATCGTCTGAGAGACGGCGTTCGCCCGCTCCAGGCGCATCCCGGCCGCGGCCGCAACGTCCGGCAGCAGCGCCATCCGGGCCGTATTTCCGGGAACGTCGAAGAGGGCGCCCAGAAAGACGAGGAGCAGCAGCGGGGCAAACCCGAGCCCGACCGTCTGGTAGAGCAGCGGGATCATCGCCACGGTTGCGCCGCTGAGCAGATCGGCGGCGATGCTCATCCGCCGGCTGCCGACCCGATCGACCACCGCCCCCCCCAAACAGCGCCGCCAGCGCGGTTGGCAAGACGGACGCGGCCGCGATCAATCCGGTTCTGGCGGCGCTGCCGCTGGTCTGGAGCACGAACCAGGGTATCGCCAGCGTGGAGAGTTGATTGCCGACCTGGGAGATCGCGCTCCCAGCGAGCAGGGCGTAGGCGGGTGCCGGGCGTCCGGTCCCCGCAGGCGTCGCGGTCGCGTCCACATCCCCTCCATTCACCTACCCGAGGCTCCGGCGGCCGACACGATCGCCGCCCTGCCAGCGTAGCTGCCAACCCCCGCAGCCCAACGGCCGGTTGAATCTGACGGGGATCACCGGCCGCGGTAGGGATCCGCGGGCTCCGGCCAGCGTGGATTCTTTGCCGCTCTCGCGTGACGGTTCCGTGACAGGAGAGCGAAATCGCCGTCACATCCGGGGCCTACCCTCGTTCTATCGACACAGGACCCGCGTCCCAACTGGGGCAGCGCAGCCCGAACGGGACAACTCCGGGACAAGCCGGAGGAGAGAAGCAGGAGTCTGATCATGGCCCTCACGGCACGTCACGCAACGGTTCCCGCGCTTCCACGCATCGCGTTCGGCGCACCGCGGCTCACCTACCTTCGGGGAGCCATCATCTCGGCCCTGGTTTTTCTGATTGCCCTCGTGGACGCCCTGCTCCACCCCACCACGGGGTTCGATCTCTGGGCGATCAAGGCGACCCAGGAGATCACCTTTCCGGGTCTTCCCGCCGTCGTCCACCAGGTCAACACCCTGACCGGATCGGACGGCGCTGTCGCCATGTGGGCGGGCACTCTGCTGCTCTTCCTGGCGATCCGCTGGTGGCTGCCGGCTCTCGGGCTGCTGACGCTACCGGCCGGTGGCGTCATCAACTACGTCATCGGCGAGTACATGGTCTCTCGCACGCGCCCCGGTCTCCCCGAGTTGGAGCGCGCCACCCCCTGGGTCAACGAGCGCTCCTTCCCGAGCGGCCACG
>JAUJMG010000004.1:1392-37412 GCA_030446955.1 Thermomicrobiales bacterium | reverse complement strand
ACCTGGGTCGAGAGGACGACGCCGAGGGCTTCGGGAAAGGTGGTCAGGCCGGAGGCGAGGGGGGAGGCGCCGCGCGCCTCCTGGAGGAAGAGCGGGACGAGGAAGAGGACGCCGATGAATCCGGCGGTGGCGAAGAGGGAGACCAGGAGGGTGGTGCGGAAGAGCCGGTTCCCGAGCAGCCGGAGCTGGACCATCGGCGCGGCGACGCGCAGCTCCACGACGACAAACGCGGCCAGAAGGAGGGCGCCCGCGATGGCGCAGAGCAGGATGACGGGCGAGTCCCAGCCGCGCGCCGGTCCCTCGCTCAGGGCGTACATGAAGAGCCCGAGACCGCTCCCGGCGAGCAGGAAGCCGGGCAGGTCGAAGCGTCCCGCGGCGGGCTCCCGGTGTTCGTGAAGAAAGAGGAGGCCGAACGCGAGCGCGGCGAGGCCGACGGGGATGTTGACGTAGAAGGCCCAGCGCCAGGAGAGGCGCTCGATCAGGAGGCCGCCCAGGACCGGTCCCGAGGCGGGGCCGAGGATGAGCGCGAACATGAGGATGCGCGAGACCCGAACTCGCTCCTCCGGCGGGAAGGCGCGGTAGAGCATGGCCATGCCGACGGGGGTGAGCAGTCCGCCGCCGGCGCCCTGGAGAACGCGGAAGGCAATCAGTTGGTTCAGGCTCTGGGCGAGGCCGCAGAGCGCGGAGGCGACGGTGAAGAGGCCCAGCGCGACGAGGAAGATGCGTTTGGTGCCGAAGCGGTCGCCGAGCCAGCCGGAGGCAGGGATAAAGGCGGCGAGGCTGACGAGGTAGCCGATCACCACCGCCTCGATCGAGGCGGGTGTGACGTTGAACTCGCGGCCGAGGGTGGCGAGGGCGACGTTGACGATCGTCGAGTCGAGGGAACTCATGAGCATGGCCGAGACGTAGACGACGGCCACGACCACTTTCTGGTTCATCTGGAGACGAGGCACGAATCCCTTCCATGGCGGGGGGCGGGGCGAACCGCCGTGAGGTCGTGGCAACGATACCACGCGCTAGGCGGCCTCCTCGCGAAGCCTCGGATTCGTGCTTGTGGGTGATCTGCCCGCTCGCGACCTTTGCCATCGGGATGGACAACGTGGCGCGGCCGATCACCACCGCCGATACCGGTCCGCAAACCGGTAGCAGGGTGACACGACACCTGCGTTGCCCCGATAGGTTCGTGGACTGAGCCCGCCGGTGGCGCGACGCGCGGACCGGCTGAGCGTGCTGTTCCCCGGCGTCGACTCGATCACCAACGATGGATCGCGGGTCTCCAAACAAGTGGCCATCCTAGACCGCGACGACCACCTCCAGGAGGTGCAGTGCCACCAACGGCGGTCTGCCGCGAGAAGATGACCGCCGGCTACGCGGGTCGAGTCACGCAGCGATCAGGGATGCAGGTGCCGATGAACGTGGGGCGCGGCGACGGTCGGCGGGAACGTGCCGGGGAGATAGACGGAAGAACGGCGCTACGCAGGCAGCGCGGAGAAGGCTCGCGCTGGGGCCGGGAGCAGCCGGAACAGCACATCCTTGCCTGCGCGGACCTGCGCTAGACCCAGTTCGACATTCGCTGCGTCGAGCGCCGGGTCGTTGCCTGTCAGCAGGATCAGGGTCACCCCATCTGGGATGCCGTCCAGGATCGCCGGCTCGTCCCCAACCTGCATCAGGAAATCCATCGACAGCCGAATGTTTTGAGTCTCCAGATTGGTCGACGCCGTGGCCTGCGCTTCGGTCTCGATGCTCATGGCTTTCTCCTGAGGAACGCCTCTCGGTAGGCGGCCCAGTTTTGGATGAGATCCGAGGCCGCCGACATCAGGGCTTCTTTATAGGACAGGTCCGTACCGTCCCATGCCCATGCCTTATCAATCGTGTTGCCATTCCAGTCCAGCGTGTCCCGGTGCGCCTTGCCATGCGCTGTGTCATAGCGTACCACTGGACGATGAGCCCCCTCGATCCACGCCTCGTATTGGATCACGAAGGCCGTGACCTCGCCTCGCTCAGTGGTGATTTGGACACGGAGGGTGTCACCTGAAGGGCCGACTGGACGGAAGAACTCCTTTGTCCCCTCAGGCATCATCACCTTCCTGTGAACCTGGACGGGGTTAGGGGCGGCGACAACGTGCCGGGTTAGCCGAAGCGGTCGCCGAGCCAGCCGGAGGCGGGGATGAAGGCGGCGAGGCTGACGAGGTAGCCGATCACCACCGCCTCGATCGAGGCGGGCGTCACGTTGAACTCGCGGCCGAGGGTGGCGAGGGCGACGTTGACGATCGTCGAGTCGAGGGAACTCATGAGCATGGCCGAGACGTAGACGACGGCCACGACGAGCTTCTGGTTGAGGTGGGGACGAGGCAAGGATCTTTTCCAGCGTGGGGGTGAACTGCCGGGTGGTCACCGGAACGATACCACGCGCCAGGCGGCCTCCCCGGCGGGAACGCGACATCGCGGGGTTGGTCGGCTGGCTTGTCGGGCTTTGCCGGGACTGCACCGAAGGTCGGTGTCGACACCGAGTGCCTCACCTACGGCTGGGACGAAGGCTGTCCCCTTAAGGTTTTCACCACCTCAATGCGATTGCCGGAATTAGTGCTTTTGGGTGATGTGGTCCTCGGAGGCACCCCGTATGCTGACGCGACGCTCACAGTGGACAGTGGAATCCCGCGTGCCGGGCCCCGCCCACAGGGGTTGCGGCAAAGCCTGGTCTGGAGGTTCGACGTGGAACCGCCCCCCGAGACCCTGGTTCGCTCTGTCGTGCCCTCGCCGTCGTGGGGGTCGCGGGGCAGCCCGCGGCTGGCTGGGATTGCCGGAACCGCGCTGCGGCTGGCGAGTGGCGCGCTGGAACACCGACCCAGCCTCAGGGTGGCAGGTCTGAGCCGGCGGTTGGATTGGCCAACACGGCCTCGTCAACCGAAGCACCCTGCCAGGGCGTTCAAGCAGGAGCGAACGCTCGTCGTAGGGGCCGGCAACGGAGGACGGCTGCTCGTCCACGAGATGCGCGACAACCCATCTTGGGGGTTCCACCCGGTCGCCTTCGTGGACGATCGCTGGCGCCCGGCCGGAACTCGGGTCGCCGGGCTCCCGGTGCTTGGGCAGACCTCACAGATTCCTGCCATCGTGCAGCGGGAGGAAATCGAGGTCGTCGTGATCGCCATTCCCTCCGCCACCGGAGTGGCAATGACGCGGATCGCCGAATGCGCGCGGCAGTCATCAGCCCGGGTGCTGGCGATGCCTCCCATCGGGGCCCTGCTGCGGGGCGAGGCAACCCCGGCCATGCTGCGCCGGATCGAGATCGGCGAGGTGCTTGGGCGCCCGGCGATTGTTCCAGACGTCGAGCGATGTCAACAGTTCCTCGCGGGAATGCGGATCCTGGTGACAGGGGCGGCTGGCTCGATTGGGCAAGAGGTAACGCGCCAGATTGCGCAGCTCTCCCCGGCTCAGGTGATCGCCGTCGATATCAACGAGAGCGGCCTCTTCGATGTCCAGCAGGAGCTGAGGCCGCTGCTTGGGCGCGACTTCCAGCCCGTCGTCGCGTCGGTGACGAATGTGCGCCGGGTGGAGACCATCTTCGCGCGCTACCGGCCCGACGTGGTCTTCCATGCCGCGGCGTACAAGCATGTGCCGCTGATGGAGGAGCACCCCGAAGAAGCTGTGGTGACCAATGCGATCGGGACGTACAACCTGGCTCGCGCGGCGGCTGCCGCAGGGGTAAGCCGATTCGTCCTGGTCTCGACCGATAAGGCCGTCCAGCCATCGAGCGTGATGGGCGCGACGAAGCGCGTCGCTGAACTGGCTGTGAAGACCGTGGCGCACGAGACAGGACTCTCCGCGTGCTGTGTCCGGTTCGGGAACGTGCTCGGCAGTCGCGGCAGCGTGCTTCCGACATTCGAGCGACAGATCGACGCCGGCGGGCCGGTGACCGTGACGCACCCGGAGATGCGCCGGTTTTTCATGACCATCCCAGAGGCAGCGCATCTCATTATCCAGGCTGGGGCGTTCGGGGACGGTGACGCAATCTACATGCTGGACATGGGTGAGGAGGTGCCGATCGTCGAGTTGGCTGAGCGGATGATCCGCCTCCGCGGGTTACGGGTCGGTCGCGACATCGAAATCGTCTTCAGCAGCCTACGTCCCGGCGAGAAGCTCCGCGAAGAACTGGCCCTGGTGACGGAGATGGCTCAGCCGACGGCCCACCCGAAGATTCACCGCCTCGTTGAGCCAGCCCGCTGCCTCTTGAAGGTGGCGATGATGATGCCAGGGGCGCTCCAACAACTTGAGCGGGTGACCGAGGAGGGCACCATCGACGGCATCCGGGCGCTCCTCTTCCGCCTCATCACTGCCGGTGAGATTGAACCGGGCCAACCGTCGATGATGGACGCCGCAGAAGTCGCTATTTAAACACGGAACGATCTCCCGAGCCGAGGGAGAACACGGGGCCGGCCAACTCGAAGATTGTCCTCGGCCGCCTTTGGGCGCCACCGTTTCGCTGAGCGTGCGAGCAGGATTTCTTGTCGATGACCGATAGGTTGTCCTTACCGATCTTACTCGGGTTCCTGTGTGCGGCCGGCGGCACGATGCTCGTCCGTCACCTCGCGGTCAGCCGTGCGCTGTTGGATCACCCCAACGCTCGCAGCTCGCATCGTGCTCCGGTGCCGCGCCTCGGCGGCGTGGCCATCGGACTTGGCACGCTCGCTGGGGTGGTGTTGGTCGATGGCATCTTTCAGCGCCAGGTGGCCGCCCTTCTCGGGACCGCACTGGTGCTCTTCGCCATGGGCCTGATTGATGACCTGAGGCCGTTGGGGGCGGCCAGGAAATGCGGGGTCCAGTTGATGATGGCGATCGTGCTGGTCGCCGTGGTCCGTCCGGATGTCGAGATGGATCTGCCGGGATGGTCTGGTCGTCTTCCCGGGGCGCTGGCTGCTCTCTTCGGCGTCGTCTGGTTGTGTGGCTTGGCCAACGCGGTCAACTTCATAGACGGCATCGATGGCATCGTGGCCGGTCTGGCGACAGTGACGGCGGTCGGATTGGTCCCGTTCGTCCAGGCGGACGCCCTGCCGCTTCTGGTTGCGCTGGCGGCCGCGAGCGCGGGTTTCCTCACCTGGAACAGCCATCCCGCCTCCATTTTCATGGGAGACAGCGGGAGCCAGTTCATCGGCTTCGCTCTGGCTGGGATGTTTCTGCTACCGATGGACGGCACTGTGGAGCTTATTCCCGGTCTGCTCCTGTTCGCCCCGTTCCTCTTCGACACCGCCTTCACGCTTCTACGCAGACTGCGATCTGGAGAAAGCCCCTTCACCCCGCACCGCGGTCACCTGTACCAGCGACTTACAACGGCCGGCTGGAGTCATCGGACCGTCGCCATCCTCTACGCCATGGGAGCCGCGCTGGGCGGGATCGCGGCCGAGGCATACACCCGTGGAGCGCGGCCAACGCAAGCGTTGATCCTTCTTGCCGTGGCGGCAGTGCTGGTCGGGTTCGCAATCTGGACCGGGCGCGAGGAGGGTGACCTTCGGGGTGAGCGGCGAAGGAACATCAAGCCGCGGGCGGAGGTGGAGGTTGCCTAACACACCGGGGCGCGAAGCAGCCGGTCCTCTGTATCATTATCCGATCGCGGCGACGCTCACGACATCCGGCCTCATCGTCCCATGGCCGTCGGACCCGGTCGACCGTACGATCGTCAGGCTTGGTGCTAGTGGGCCGCGGACGGGCGCCCACGCCACGGGAGAGGCAGAACAAGGGTGAAGGTCACCATCTTCGGCACAGGCTACGTCGGCCTGGTCACGGGCGCGTGCCTGGCGGACGTGGGCAACGAGGTCGTCTGCCTGGACGTGGACCGCCAGAAGATCGACCTGCTGAACGGCGGGGGGATCCCGATCTTCGAGCCGGGGCTGGCGGAGATGGTGGAGCGCAACGCGCGGGCGGGGCGGCTCTGCTTCACGACCGACGTCCAGCACGCGGTGGACCACGGCTGCTGTCTCTTCATCACGGTTGGGACCCCGCCAAGCCAGGACGGCTCCTCAGATATCCGCTTTGTGGAGGCGGTGGCGACCAGCATCGGCGATGCGATGCAGGAAGAGAAGGTGGTCATCACCAAGTCCACCGTGCCGGTCGGGACGGCGGACCGGGTGCGGGCGATCCTGACCGAACGGCTGGCCGCCCGCGGCCTCGACCTGGTCTTCGACGTCGTCTCCAACCCCGAGTTTCTGAAGGAAGGCGACGCGATCGACGACTTCATGAAGCCGGATCGAATCGTGGTCGGGGCAGAGTCGCCGCGCGCGATCGAGATCCTCCAGGAACTCTATGCGCCGTTCAATCGGAACCACGGCCGGATGCTGGTGATGGATGTCCGCTCGGCGGAGCTGACCAAGTACGCCGCCAACGCGATGCTGGCGACCAAGATCTCCTTCATGAACGAGCTGGCCAACCTGGCGGAACGGCTGGGAGCGGACATCGAGCACGTCCGGGTGGGGATCGGCTCCGACCCCCGAATCGGCTACGACTTCATCTACCCGGGGGCCGGCTACGGGGGATCCTGCTTTCCGAAGGACGTGCGGGCGCTGGAGCGGACCGCCGTCGAGGTGGGCTACGACGCGGAACTGCTGCGGGCGGTGGAGGCGGTCAACGAGCGGCAGAAACTCGTGCTGCCGGGCAAGATCCGCCGCCACTTCGGCGACGACCTGCGCGGCCGCGTCTTCGCGCTCTGGGGGCTGGCCTTCAAACCCAACACGGACGACATGCGGGAGGCGCCCAGCCGGCCCCTGATGGAGGCGCTCTGGGCGGCCGGGGCGACGGTGCAGGCACACGACCCGGAGGCGATGAACGAGGCGCGCCGCCTATACGGCGAGCGCCCGGATCTGCGTCTCTACGAGAATCCTGAGGAAGCGCTGGAGGACGCGGACGCGCTGATCATCGTGACGGAGTGGCGGGTCTTCCGGAGCCCGGACTTCGGGGCGATCAAGGCCAAGCTCAAGCGGCCGATCGTCTTCGACGGGCGCAATCTCTACGACCCGGTGCGCCTGGCGTCGGAGGGGATTTCCTACCACGGGATCGGCCTGGGGACGGGTCGTGACGGGACGGCGCCCGGGGTTGGCGGCACCTGATGCGGGTCCTGGTCACCGGCGCCGCCGGGTTCATCGGCTCGTTCGTCACGGCCCGCCTGCTGGAGCGGGGCGACGAGGTGATCGGGCTCGACAACCTGAACGGGTCCTACGACCCTCGGCTGAAGGAGGCCCGTCTGGGGCGCCTTGAAGGCTGCCCGGGGTTCCGGTTCTGCCGCCTAGACGTGGCCGCCCGGGAGGCGGTGGCAGATCTCTTCGCGGTGGAGCGGCCGGAGGCGGTGGTCCACCTGGCGGCGCAGGCGGGGGTGCGGCACTCGGTGGAGGACCCGGGCGCCTACGTGGACGCCAATCTGGTCGGGTTCGGCAACGTGCTGGAGGGGTGCCGCCACGCCGCGGTGAGCCACCTCGTCTTCGCCTCCTCCTCCTCCGTCTATGGCGCGAATACCAAGGTGCCGTTCTCGGTCCATGACAACGTGGATCACCCGGTGAGCTTCTACGCGGCGACGAAGAAGGCGAACGAGCTGATGGCCCACACCTACAGCCATCTCTACGGGCTGCCGGTAACCGGGCTGCGATTCTTCACCGTTTACGGGCCTTGGGGCAGGCCGGATATGGCCTACTTCCTGTTCACGGAGGCGATCCTGGCAGGGCGTCCGATTGAGCTGTTTCACCACGGGCAGGCCCAGCGTGACTTCACCTACGTCGACGACGCGGTGGAGGGAGTGCTGCGGGTGCTGGACCACCCCCCGGCGCCGGACCCTGCCTGGAGCGGAGATGCGCCCGATCCGGGCGTCAGCAGCGCTCCGTACCGGCTCTACAACATCGGTCGCGGCGAACCGGTGGAACTGCGCCGCTTCGTCGGGGTGCTGGAAGCATGCCTCGGCAGGCGGGCGGAGACGCGCTTGTGCCCGCCCCAGCCGGGTGATGTCCCGGTGACATTTGCGGACGTGGCGGACCTCTGCCGCGAGATGGGCTTTGCCCCCTCAACGTCGATTGAGGAAGGGGTGGCGCGGTTCGTGGCCTGGTATCGAAACTACCACGGGGTCTGACGGATGGCAGCGGGGCGCGGGCCGGGAGCAGAGACTGATCGCGGCCGGCCGGGCAGCGGGGAGGGTGTGATGCGGATCGTCGTGACGGGGGGCGCGGGGTTCATCGGCTCGGCCGTTGTGCGCCACCTCCTCCGCGAGACGGACGCCGAGGTGCTCAACCTTGACAAGCTGACCTACGCCGGCAACCTGGCCTCGGTCGCCGAGGTCGCCGGCAACCCCCGCTACCACTTCGTCGAGGCCGACATCTGCGATGCTGGGGCGGTTCGGCACGCCTTCGACTGGTTCAAGCCGACGGCGGTGATGCACCTGGCGGCCGAGTCGCACGTCGACCGCTCCATCGACGGGCCGGCCGCGTTCGTCTCCACCAACATCGTCGGCACGTTCGCGTTGCTGGAGGCGGCCCAGGCCTACCGAGCGGGGGTCCCAGCCGAGGCGTGGGGCGCGTTCCGCTTCCTGCACGTCTCGACGGACGAGGTCTACGGGAGTTTGGGGGCTGAGGGGTTCTTCACCGAGGAGACGCCGTACCGGCCGAACTCCCCCTACGCGGCGACCAAGGCGGGCTCTGACCACCTGGTCCGGGCCTGGCACCACACCTACGGCCTGCCGGCGCTGATCACCAACTGCTCCAACAACTATGGGCCGTACCAGTACCCCGAGAAGCTAATTCCGCTGACCATCGGCAACGCCCTGGCGGGGGAGCCGTTGCCGATCTATGGGCGCGGCGACAACGTGCGCGACTGGCTCTACGTGGAGGACCATGCCCGCGCGCTGCGAACCGTGTTGGAGAGAGGCCGCCCCGGCGAGACCTACAACGTGGGCGGGCACAACGAGCAGACCAACCTGGCGGTGGTGCGCGCCATCTGCGCCATCCTGGACGAGCTGGTGCCGGACTCCCCCCACGTCCCCCACGCGAACCTGATCGCGTTCGTGGCCGATCGGCCGGGCCACGACCTGCGCTACGCGATCGACGCGAGCAAGGTCGGGCGGGAGCTGGGCTGGCGGCCGGCGGAGACCTTTGCTTCGGGCCTGCGGAAGACGGTGGCCTGGTACGCGGAGCACCGGACCTGGGCGGAGACGGTGCTCGGCGGCGCCTACGGTCGGGAGCGGCTGGGGCTGGCGGCGGGGCGGACGGCGTGAAGGGGATCATCCTGGCGGGGGGATCCGGCACCCGCCTCTACCCGCTGACCCGAGTGCTGAGCAAGCAACTGCTGCCGGTCTACGACAAGCCGATGATCTACTACCCGCTCAGCACCCTGATGATGGCCGGGATCCGGGAGATCCTCGTCATCTCGACGCCGATGGACTTGCCCCGCTTTGCGGACCTGCTGGGGGACGGGTCCCAGTGGGGCCTGCGGATCTGCTACGCGACCCAGCCGCGCCCGGAGGGACTCGCCCAGGCCTTCGTGATCGGGCGGGAGTTCGTCGGCAACGACCCGGTGGCGCTGGTGCTGGGCGACAACATCTACTACGGCCACGGTTTTCCGGAGGCGGTCCAGGAAGGCGCGGCGCAGATGGTGGGGGCGACCGTCTTCGGCTATTACGTCAAGGACCCGCAGCGCTACGGGGTGGTGGAGTTCGACGCCGCCGGCGTGGCGATCGGCCTGGAGGAGAAACCGGCGGTCCCCAAGTCCCACTACGCCGTGACGGGGCTCTACTTCTACGACAACCGGGTGCTGGAGATCGCACGGGAGCTTCGGCCCTCGGCCCGGGGCGAGTACGAGATCACCGACGTCAACCTGGAGTACCTGCGGCGGGGCCAACTGCGGGTGGCGATCCTGGGGCGAGGGGTGGCCTGGCTGGACACCGGCACCCCGGAGGCGCTGCAGCAGGCTTCCAGCTTTATCCAGATCATCGAGGAGCGGCAGGGGCTGAAGGTGGCCTGCCCGGAAGAGGTGGCCTACCGGATGGGCTACATCGGGGCGGAGGAACTGGAGACGCTGGCGGCGGGGATGGGGAACGAGTACGGCAGCTACCTGGCGTCCGTGGCGCGGAACGGGGGCGGCTGGTGAACGTGGTCGAAACCGACCTGCCGGGGGTCGTGATCGTCGAGCCACGGGTCTTCCGAGACGACCGGGGCTACTTTCTGGAGACCTGGAACGAGGCGGCGTACGGCGCGGCTGGGCTGCCGACGCGGTTCGTGCAGGACAACCTCTCCTGCTCCACGCGGGGCGTGATCCGGGCCCTCCACTATCAGCACCCGAACCCGCAGGGCAAGCTGGTCTCCGTGATCGAGGGCGAGGTCTTCGACGTGGCGGTCGACATCCGGGTTGGGTCGCCGACCTACGGCCGCTGGGTCGGGGTGACGCTCTCGGCGGAGAACCAGCGCCGGCTCTACGTGCCGGAAGGGTTTGCCCACGGGTTCGCGGTGACGAGCGAGCGCGCGCTCTTCGCCTACAAGTGCACCGATTTCTACCGGCCGGAGGCCGAGGGGAGCATCCGCTGGGACGACCCGGACCTCGCCATCGCCTGGCCCGTGGCGGCGCCCGTGCTCTCCCCCAAGGACGCGGCCGCCCCGCTCCTGCGGGATGTGTCGCCGGGCCAGCTTCCCCGCTACGGCGTTGATGGCTAACCCCGCGCTGGCCCCAGGCAGTCCGGGAATGGCGCGGAATACGCTCTGGAACCTGGCGGGGACGGGCGGACCGATGCTGGTGGCGCTCGTCACCATCCCGATCCTGATCCGGGAACTCGGCACCGAGCGTTTCGGCCTCCTCAACCTCGCCTGGATGGCGGTGGGGTACTTCAGCCTGTTCGACTTCGGGCTGGGGCGGGCGCTGACGCGGGTGGTCGCGGAGAAGTTGGGGACGGGGCGGGAGGAGGAGATTCCGGCCCTCTTCTGGACCGCCCTCCTGCTGATGCTCGGCCTGGGCGTGGCGGGGTGCGCGGCCGGGATCACTGCGTCGGCGTGGCTCGTGAACTCGGCGCTGAAGATCCCAGCTGATCTACGGCAGGAGACGCGCGGGGCGTTCTACCTGCTGGCGCTCTCGATCCCGGTCACGATCACGACCGCGGGGCTGCGGGGGACCCTGGAGGCGCGGCAGTGGTTCCGGCTGACCGGCACGCTGCGGGCCGGGATGGGGCTGTTCACATTCGTCGCCCCGGTGGCGGTGTTGCCCTTCTCCCGGAGCCTGGTGCCGATCGTCGCCGCGCTGCTTGCCGGGAGGATCGTGGCCTGGGCCATCCACCTTGCGCTGTGCTTGCGGACGATGCCCGCGCTGGGGCGCGGGCGGAGGATCGTGCGGGCGTCGATCGGACCTCTGCTGCGGACGGGGGGCTGGATGACGGTCTCCAACGTCGTCAGCCCGCTGATGGCGACGCTGGACAGGTTCCTCCTCGGCGGCCTGGTCTCGCTGAGCGCGGTCACCTACTACGCCACCCCGTTCGACCTAGTGACCAAGCTGCTGATCGTGCCGTCGGCGCTGGCCGGGGTGCTCTTTCCGGCGTTCGCGGCCGGCTTCGGCCAGGACGCCGCCCAAGCGCGGCGGCTGCTCGACCGGGCGGTGCGGTGGGTGCTGCTGGCGATCTTCCCCTGCGTCCTGACGATCGTGGTGCTGGCCGAAACCGGTCTTCGGCTGTGGCTAGGCGAGGGCTTTGCCGCCAAAGGGACGGGCGTGCTTCAGTGGCTCGCCATCGGCGTGCTCTTCAACAGCCTCGCCCAGATCCCGTTCGCGCTGCTGCAGGGGACGGGCCGGGCCGACCTAACGGCGCGCTTTCACCTGATTGAGTTGCCGCTCTACGTGGCGGCACTCTGGGCGCTGGTGAACTTCTTGGGCCTGGAGGGCGCGGCCATCGCCTGGAGCCTGCGTGCGGCACTCGACATGGCGCTCCTGTTCGCCGCGACGGGGCGTCTCCTGCCCGGTCCCACGACCTTGCCGTGGCGGGGGCTGTTGATCCTAGTCGCCCCTGGGCTCGCCCTCGGCTTCGCGGCGCAGCCCGCAGCGCCCGCGTTGGAGGTGGCCTTCCTTGTCGTGGCGCTTCCCTGCGCGGCGGTCGCAGCCTGGACGTGGCTCCTGACGCTGGAGGAGCGCCCGCTCGTCCAGCGCCTGTCCCAGGCGGCCCTTCCCCGGCGATCGTGGGCCCAGTAGGGAGCCATGATGATCCGGCTGGAGGGAGGACACGAACCGGTGGCGACGATGAGGAGCCTGGCGCGGCTGCTGGTGTTCCTGTTCGCCGCCAGTATCCCGCTGACGAACGTCTCGCGCTCCTTCCTGGGCGGCACGGGATCAGGCGCGGAGGTGCTCTTGCTCGGGATGACGGGAGTGGCCGTGGTCGCGATCATGGAGGATGGACTGGTCGTTTCCAGGTCCGTGGTCCTAATGGGCTCCTTCGTTCTGCTCTCCCTGGCCGCATGGTTCTGGCATGGTGCCGCCGACCTCGGGATCGCGGAGCAGGTGCGCCCGGACGGGGTGATCCGCCCGCTCGAATACTTTGCCGCCTATCTCGCCATCTTCGTGCTCGCTCGAGACGCCCGAACCAGAGCGGCGCTCGTGGTGGGGCTCTGGACCGGCTGCGCCATCGCGGTTGCGTTTGCGCTGGTGCAGTGGCGGCTCGGCCCCAATGCAGCCTGGTTTTGGTCTTGGGGGCCGCCCTGGGCCAACCTCTATGGAGAGACGGGCAAGTTCCGAGTCTGGGGCTCGATGGGCAACCCCTTGGAGCTGGTGACCTACCTTGCCCCGTTCCTCGGGTTCGCGGCGGCGCTCGTCCGAACGCAGGGAGGCCGAGCCCAACGGTTCTATCTGGTTATGCTTGGGCTCCTGCCAATCGCGATGATCGTCACGGGATCGAAGTCGGCACGGCTGGTCGCCGGGGTCGCGCTGGTGGTTCTGCTGCGCTCGGGGAGAACCTGGTCGTTGATCCCGGCGCTCGTGGCCGTGGGGGTCGTCGCTGCGGTGGTGTGGTTGTCCGGCGCGACGACGGTGATCCAGGAGCGGGCTGCCGGTGGCATCCTCGCGTCCGACAGCGCGACCCAGCGGGGCTACGTGATCCGGGCGGCACTTCGCGTCATCGCGGATCACCCCTTGCTTGGCGTCGGCCCCGACAACTTCTCAGATGTCTACGCCGCATCGTACTGGGTGAGAGGCGCCAGCCGAGAGGAAAGCACCTTCTCGCCGGAGAATATCCTGCTCATGACGGCCGGCGAGGTCGGCATCCCGGCGGCGATTTGCCTGGCAGGGCTCACCTTGCATGGGATCGGAGCGGGATTCCGGAGGCGACGCGACGAGGCGCCGGGGCTGTCTCTGCGGGGGCCGGCCTTATCCGTGGGGATCATCTGTTACACGCTCATGGGCATGATCCAGCCGGCGACGGCGGTCGCGACAAACCTCCTCCTCTTTTCGTTGTTGGGCCTCCAGGAGGCGCTCCGGGTCGGGGCACCGCGAGCGCGGACGGTTGCCGGCTCGCCTCGTCCCGAGTCTGCTCTCGGCGGCTCGCCCTTCTCACATGCCTGAGCCTCGCCGAGTAGTCCTGGAGGAGATCCTAATACCAAATCTGTCCGCTCGGTTGTTCGCCCCCCAGGCATCCGTCTTCGTGCCCGGGGACGCATCCCCGGGCTCACCCCACGAAGGGCCTCTAGGGCTGAGCACGGCCGGCCACGGGCGGCCACGCGAACAACGGAGTTCCGCATGACTCTCTCCCTGGACATCGTGATCGTCAACTGGAACACCGGGGACCAGTTGCGGGACTGCCTCGCCTCGATTGCCGCGGCAACACGGCACAGCTTCGCGCTCAACCGCGTGGTCGTCGTGGATAACGGATCTCGGGACGGGTCGGCGGAAGGATTGGGGGATTTTCCGCTCCCGCTCACGCTGATCTGTAACCGGGAGAACCGAGGCTTCGCCGCCGCCTGCAACCAGGGCGCCAGGGAGAGTGACGCAGATTACCTGCTGTTCCTCAATCCGGATGTCCGGCTCTATCCTGATTCGCTCACCAGGCCAATCCGGTTCATGGTGGAGCCGGCCAACGCCCGAATCGGAATCTGCGGCATCCAACTCGTGGACGAAAGCGGCCTGGTCGACCGCAGTTGCGCCCGGTTCCCGACCCTTAGGATGTTCGTCGGCAAGATGCTGGGGCTGACGCGCTGGCTGCCGGGGGTCTTCCCCAACCATGCGATGACGGAGTGGGACCACGGGGAGAGCCGTTGCGTCGATCAGGTGATCGGAGCCTTCTTCCTGATCCGGAGGTCCCTCTTTGAGCAACTGAGCGGGTTCGACGAAAGGTTCTTCGTCTACTTCGAGGAGGTGGACTTCTCCTACCGGGCGGCGCGCGCCGGGTGGTCGTCTTACTACCTTGCCGAGGCACGGGCGGTGCACCGCGGTGGCGGCTCCTCGGAGCAGGTGAAGGCAATGCGGCTCTGTTACTCCTTGCAGAGCCGCATCCGGTACGGCTTCAAGCACTTTGGGCGGCCGTCCGCCGTCGGGTTGGCGCTGGGGACACTTCTGTTAGAGCCGCTGAGTCGCCTTGGGCTGGCCGCGGCCCGGCGCTCACCGTGCAGCGCGAAGGAGACGCTGCAGGGGTACGCGATGCTCTGGGGCGCTATTTCGCGTCCGCTCGTCCAGCAAGGTGACGGATCGGAATGATGCGAACTCTGATTGAACGTTGTGGTGGTCACCGAACGTGCAATCCTCATCCCCTGCCCCCTCTCCCCGGGCGAGGGCGTGGGGAGTCGTGTTCGCATCGGGCGGCGGTTGGACCGAGGGTCCTCCTGCTGACGCGCTACGGGCCGATGGGCGCGAGCAGCCGTTACCGCTCCTACCAATTCCTTCCCTATCTGCAGGGGCAGGGTTTTGAGGTCCAAGCCGTGCCCCTGCTGGGTGACACCTACCTGCGGGCCCGCTACGCCGGCAAAGGGGTGTCGCGCCGGAGCGTCGCCGCAGCCTACGGGCGGCGGCTGGGACAGTTGCTCCGATCGCGGCGGTTCGACCTTGTCTGGCTGGAGAAAGAGGCACTTCCTTGGTTACCGAGCGGGATTGAAGCCTCCCTCCTCGCGACTGGGGCGCCCTACGTGGTCGACTACGACGATGCCCTCTTCCACCGGTACGACCAGCACCCCTCATGGGCGGTGCGGGCGCTGCTCGGGAGGAAGATCGACCGGGTGATGCGAGGCGCGGCGCTGGTGATCGCAGGCAACGGCTACCTCGCGGCCCGAGCCGAGGCGGCTGGGGCGAGGCGGGTGGCGATCCTGCCGACCGTCGTCGATCTGGAGCGGTACCCGCCGGTTCCGGCCACGAATAATGGGACCTTCACGATCGGCTGGATCGGCACCCCCGTGACCGCCCGGCAGCACCTGGAGACGATCCGTGGCCCGCTGGAAACGTTCTGGGCGGGCGGCACGACCCGGTTGGTGGCCATTGGCTCCGGTGACCTGGGCTGGCGGGTGCCGGTTGAGGTCCGGGCATGGTCTGCGGCGACGGAGGTTGCGGACCTGCAGGGCATTGATGTCGGGATCATGCCGCTGCCGGACTCTCCCTTTGAGCGCGGCAAGTGCGGCTTCAAGCTGATCCAGTACATGGCCTGCGGGCGCCCAGTCGTGGGCTCCCCAGTTGGGGTCAACGACGACCTGATCGAGCCCGGGGTGAACGGGTTCAAGGCGACGACCTCGGAGGAGTGGATTGGGGCACTCGGCGCCCTGCGGTCGGATCCGGAACTGCGACGGCGGATGGGAGCGGCAGGCCGGGACCGGGTCGAGCGGTCTTACTGCCTCCAGGTCGCCGCGGCGAGGCTGGCCGGACTCCTCCGCGAGGCCGCGGCAGGGTCGGCCTAGAGATGGGGCGACGCCGTTGGCAGGTCACGGATGCGCTTGCTGGGGACGCCCGCGTAGAGGCCGTGGGGCTCGCAGTCCTTCGTCACGACCGACCCGGCAGCGATGGCGCAGCCATCGCCGATCGTGACACCGGGCAGGATCAGAGCACGCGCCCCGATCCAGCAGCCATCCCCGACCGTGATCGGATATCCGACGCCAGTTTCGGCCCGGTGCTCCGCACCGCCGATGATGTACGACGACGTGCAGAACATGACCTCCATCGCGATGCTGCAGCGGGTGCCGATCTCGATGCGCGCCCGGGCGTCGAAGAAGCAGCCGTAATTGACGAACGACCCGCGGCCGATGCTGACGTTGGACCCGTTGAACCAGCAACGTGCCCGAATGCGGGCCGTCTGCGTCTGAACCCCGTAGAGGCGGTAAATCGCGTAGCGCAACGGGTAGGGCATGAAGACGGCGCCGGCCATCGCGTTGACGAACGTGTCGCGGCCGATGATGTCGACGTTCCGGCCAACCTTCCGCCACACCTGAACCACCGAAGCGCTCCTTTCCCCTATCCCCGACGCGCTACCCCCGCCGCAGTCAACCGCGAACGTGCGGGGGGTACCCCAGTCGACGTCCGATCCTGCCGCGGGGAGGAGTATTAGAGTGCGGAACGGCGGGGGCCACGCGGCGCCAAGGGTAGCAAGCAAATCACACCTGGACAGCAATGCCAGGCACCAGGTGGACGGAGGAGCCTAAGCGGCGCGGACGGACAGGGTGAGATAGCCGAAGGGAAGGCGGCATGAAGATCGCGTTCCTGATCACCCGATCGGATACCATCGGCGGTGCCCAGATTCACGTGCGAGACCTGGCAAGGCGGTTGGTCGAGGATGGGCACGAGCCGCTGGTTATCACTGGAGAAGCCGGCCCCTACACGGACGCCCTGACCGCTGCTGGGGTCCGCACCCTGGCCTGCCGGCATCTCGGCCGGGAGATTCGACCCGGCCGAGATGCGCGCGCGTTCGTCGCGCTCCGGGGAGCCATTCGAGCCTTCCGGCCGGACCTCATCAGCACCCACTCCAGCAAGGCCGGTTGGCTCGGACGATTGGCGGGCAAGGCGACCGGCGTCCCGTGTCTCTTCACGGCCCACGGCTGGGCCTTCACCCATGGGGTCCGCGAGCCACAGCGGACGGCCTACCGGCTGCTGGAACGGGCAGCGGCGCCACTTGCGGCCACGATCGTCTGCGTCTCCGAGCATGATCGACGCATCGGCGTCGCGGCCGGGATGGCACCAGATCAACTGGTAACCATCCACAACGGGATGCCGGATGTGTGCGCCAGCCTGAGGGCACGGCCCGGGGCCGGAGACCCGGTCCGCATCGCGATGGTGGCCCGCATGGATCGGCAGAAGGACCATGCCACGCTGCTCCGGGCGCTCCGCGACATCGACGGTGTGCACCTGGACCTGGTCGGGGGCGGGCCGAGCGGAGCAACGGTGCGCGCTCTCGCTCACGAGGTCGGCGTGGCTGACCGGGTCCGCTTTCTGGGCGAGCGGAGCGACGTGGCGGAGGTGCTGGCACGGGCGCAGGTCTTCGCCCTGATCTCCCACTGGGAAGGGTTCCCACGCTCCACGCTGGAAGCGATGCGCGCCGGCCTTCCAGTGGTGGTATCAGATGTGGGCGGGGCAGCGGAGGCGGTGGAGGAAGGCGTGACCGGATACGTCGTACCGCGGGGCGACGTGGCTGCGGTTCGGGAGAGACTGGTCGCCTTGGCCGGCAACGCCGCGCGCCGCCAGGAGATGGGCGTGGCAGGTCGTCGCCGGTACGAAGCCGCATTCACCTTCGATCGCATGTTCCAGCGCACCCTCGGCGTCTATCGGGAGAGTCTCGCGAGCTACTCCGCCGGATGGTGAGGCGGCCCCGACCCTTTTCTCAGTTTGGGCCCAGCGACCGCTGCGAAGTGGCAGTACACTGTTGCCTTCTCGCGTTTTTATCCCCGGGTCCCCTGGCCCGCCCTGAGGGATAGGACTGCGCTCCCGAGCATCGGCTGGAGGTTCCAGTTGGAGATCGGTCCCCAGCAACTCGTGCGGATGGCTCGCCGTTGGTGGTGGCTGCCCCTGCTGTTGGCGGTGGCGTCGGCGGGCTGCGCTTTCTGGGTTAGTTCTCAGCAGCAACCCGTCTACGCGGCCAGCGCCCGGCTCTTCATCAACGCCGGACAGAGCGGCTCCGACTCGTGGGACTTCAACGCGATCCGAGGAAGCCAGAGTCTCGCGGCAACGTACGAGGAACTTCTGACGACCCGGGATGTGCTCCAGCCGGTGATCGATCAGCTTCGGCTGCCGTACCGTGTTGAGGAGTTGCAGGGCAACGTCTCAGCGCGCGCCGGACGGGAGACACAATTGATCACGGTCTGGGTCTCGGACACCCAGCCGAATCGGGCAGCGGCGATCGCGAACGCAATCGCGGAGCAGTTCAACGTCTTTATCGCTCAGCAAGCCGCACAGCTCAGCAGCGAGCCGCGTGAAGCGATTTCGGCCCAGATCAGAGATACCCAGAGCCGCGTCACTGAGGTTGAGCGGCAGATTGCGGATCTCAGCGCGGCGGCCCCAACTGACCCCGAGGCCCGGGCGCAGCTCCCCGCGCTCCGGGACAGCCTGGCGCGGCTCCAGGCACGCTCCGATGATCTGTTGCTGACACTCAATGAGATCGACCTGAGCAACGCCGCCGCGCAGGCCCGGGTCACTGTCGCCGAGTGAGCGGCCCCGCCCGATGAGCCCTATGCGCCGCGGGTCCCCTTCTTCACGGTGCTGGCGGCCTTAGCCGGGCTTCTCCTCGGCGCCGGATCGATGGCGGCCCTGGAATTCCTAGACAACACAGTCAGGGCCGATACGGATTTTCCGGCCCTGATCGGGGCGCCGCTTCTAGCTGCTATCGGAACCCTGCCGAAGGTGCGCGGGAATGGGAACCAACTCTTTCTGCGGGAGCAGCCCGTCTCCTCCCAAGCGGAGTCAATCCGCTTGTTAAGGACCAACATTGAGTTCGCCGCAGCGACCAAGGAGATTGACAGCCTCTGTCTCACGAGCCCTGGTCCCGGGGAGGGTAAGAGCACCGTCACCGCCAACCTCGGCGTGGCGATGGCCCAGGCTGGGCTCGCGACGGTGATCATCGACGCCGACCTCCGCCGGCCCAATCAACACCGGATCTTCGGCGTCCGCAACGACCGTGGACTGACGACTCTGCTCACCCACCGTGAAGCGCCGCCGTGGGAGGACCTCAAGGTGATGGTCGATACGCACCTGGCGCTGATCCCGAGCGGTCCCCTCCCCCCGAACCCGGCCGATTTGCTCAGCCTGGATCGATTTCGCCTTCTTGTGACGGAGATCGCCCGGACGGCAGACATCGTGCTCATCGATACCCCGCCGATCCTCGCCGTCAGTGACCCGCTTGTCGTGGCGACCGGCGCCGATGGCGTCATTCTCGTCTGCCAGGCCGGGCGCACCCGAACCGAGGCACTGCGTCGAGCCGTTGGTGCCTTGCACCACGGCTCTGCCCGTGTCGTGGGCGCGGTACTCAACCAACAAAGCGCTCGGGACGGACAAACGTATGGCTACCCAGGGTACGACGGACCACGCGGTGACGAGGTTGCCTCCGAACCACCCAGTGCCCTGATCAAGCCGGCGGTGGTGAACGCAGGGTTACCACCGTCCCATCCCGCCCGCTGAGCCGCAAGCGGCGCTTGCTCCCAACGCCGGGATGGAAGCCGCGGGCACTGGAACCGCAGTGATACGATAGGCTACTGGCCGATCATCGCGCTCCGCCCTGATCAGTCGAGGCGGCCAATGTTCTGCACCGCTTGCGGCACCGCGAACTCATCTCTCACTGACCGCTGCGTGAACTGCGCCTTGCCGTTCCCGACGGTTGGACACGGCCGCCCATCCTGGCGGGCGGTCAGCAGCGCGCCCTCTGCTAGTGCGGGGACTGACGGCGCTCGTCGCGATGTCGTCGGGGTCCTGCCAGGCGGCGACGCGCAACGGCAACGGCAACGACAGAGGAGCCACCGAACGCCGAGGGGCGGAAGGCGCCTCCGCGCGCTCTACGCCGCGACGCTGGTGATGCTTCTGGGGGTGAGTGCCGCCTTCGGAGCGGAGTACCGGGCGGAGCAGGCGGAGCGAGCCCGCTGGTACGCGTGCGCCGATGAAGCAGCGGCAACGGGCCATCCCGCCGTCGCGCTTGCCGCGTATGCCAGCGCCGCCGGCTATCGCGACGCCGAAGCGCGGAGAGCGGACATCCTCGCTCCATACCAAGACGCGGTTCGGCAAGGGCGGGCGGCGCTGGACGCGCAGCGTTATGACGAGGCGATCACGCTCCTGACGCCGGTGGCCCGGGACCTTCCCGCAGACCAGGAAGCCCGAACCTTATTGGAGCAGGCACGAGCGGGCCGCGACGCCGATCTCCGGCGCCGGGTGGACGTCGCTGAGGCCCAGCGGGACTGGCTCGGGGCGGAGCGAGCCCTTGCAGCCCTTGTTGCCGTCGCCCCCGATGATGCCCTCGTTGACCGCCTGGCGGCGATTCGACGTGAGCATGCGCCCATCGTCTTCACGCGTGACGGCTCTGTCTACCTGGCCGGACCTGACGGCAACGATGAGCGGCTCCTCGCCAGCACGGGCTTTGCCGCCTGGCCCGTCTGGAGTCCCGATCGCAGTCGGATTGCCTTCGTCGCCGCTGATCGGACCGATCCCTCCTCGCTCGCCGGGGCACTCTACGTCGTTGGCAGCGATGGCACCGGTCTGACCAAGTTCGCCGATCGGGTCCTGCTGCGCTGGTGGCCGGCCTGGAGCCCGGACGGCACCAAGATTGCCTACTCAAGTCTCGCCGCGTTTGATGAAAACCTGTTCGAGGGCAGGATCAGCGCCCGGGTGGTGGACACCAGCACGGGGATCGAGACGGACCTAACTGGCGGCCGATTCGCCTATGCCGGTCCACCTACCTGGTCGCCAGGCGGAGACCGGCTCGCCTTTGTCAGTCGTGGCCTCGACCGGACCGAGGTTGACGAGGACTCGGGGCGTGGAGCGCGGTTCGGCGATGGCGACGTGCAAGTGATGACGCTTGCCACTGGCGAGACACACAGCGTCACCAGCGGGCGTCTGCCGGACGCCTTTCGGCTGGCATGGTCGCCGGTGGGAGAACGGCTCCTCGTGCTAGCCCTCCAGGCGAACGCGGGGTATGGCTCGGAGCTCTCTTCCGTCCACCTCCTGGATCTCAGCACGGGCGATTTGACGCCGGTGAGCGCTAATGACACGGACGCGGAAATGCCGGCCTGGTCCCCCGACGGCACAAGCTTCGCCTACGTGGAGAATGGGATACAGGTACGCATTCGCACCCTGGGGACCGGTGAGATCTGGATCGACGCTCCCGGGCCACTCGCCGGTCACCTGACCTGGTCACCCGACGGGAGGGCACTGCTCGCCGCCTCCGCCGATACATGGACGCCCTCCACGATCATCGATGTCGTTGGCAAGAGCACCGACGAGGTTTTTCCCCGTGACCATGACAGCGTACAGCTGTCTGGCATGGCCGCGCCGCCGCAATGGAGCCCTATCAATCCATCACCTCCCCCGGCATCTCCAACGATTTCAGGCACTGCTCTGGACCCGGAGCGGGACCAGAGTGGGCTCCCAGGCGCGGCCGCCGAGCCAGGCCAAGGAGGCCGCGGAGGGATCAGGGGGCGAGCGGGGCAAGCGGGGTAAGACGGATCCCGGATGGCTTCCTGAGCTTGCCTGGCCGCCCGCGTTCAGCCCTGGAGGGGCTTCGTGGGATGAGCCCAGAGATTCTTCCCGGAGCACCGGGACGTCGACACCGGGGAAAAGGACAACCTGCAGCTGGATTCGGTATGAGCCAGTGGGTCACCAGGCCAACTGGCTCTCACGAGGAGGCCATGGGTGGGAGGACCATGCTCTTTAGGAGGCGCTCCAAGGCGTCGGAGGGGTTGTCGCAAAGCCCCGAATGGACCGGAGAGGGCTGGACGATCGTGCTCTGGGGGGCGACGAGCCAGTGAAAGCGCTCCGCCTGGGAGAGCCGGGCGATGGGACCGGCCTCCCCATCGCCGGCACACAACCGGGGAATCAACTCCAGGTGGGAACGCACGGCGGCCAGGTCTAGGTCCGGCGCGAGGGCGGCGAGGCGGGCGGGGTCCAGGTGGACACGAGCATCCAGGAAGCGCCGCGGCCGAGAAAAGAGCACGACTCCAGCGTTGACGAATTCGCCGCGCTCCACCCGGGGCACGATCCGGATAATGGAGTACTCAAACGAGTTGCGCGCGAGCACGTACCGCCTCCTCCACAAAGGCACGGGAGGCATCCCGGCGCGCGAGCAGGTACGCAAGATAGGCAGCGCGCTGGGCATCCGGACCAGCGAAAGCCGGGTCAGGCAGCATCCAGGTATCAGGGATGGCTTCGATGATGCCCGTCAGCAACTCGGGCGTCAGACGGTCCCGGAGGTCGGCGTCGGCGGTCGAAACTTCGTCGGCGAACGGGAGCAGGACGTGGTCTCGAACCTGGGGGAACGGCGAGGCGCTGCGGGCTAGGTAGTCGCCCCAGGCGTGGTGAACATAGAGTGCGGCGCCGTGGTCGATCAACCAGAGCCGGCGGTGCCAGAGCAACAGGTTCGTGTTGCGCGGGGTGCGATCAACGTTGGTGACGTAGGCGTCGAACCAGACCACCGCGGAGGCGAGGGCGGGGTCCGGGGGCGGCTTGGCCGCCGGGGTGAAGGCGAGGGACCCCGGCAGGTAATCCAGAGCCAGGTTGAGCCCGGCACTTGCCTTGACGAGATCCTGGACCTCCTCGTCCGGCTCCGCTCGCCCGAGCACGGGGTCCAGTTCCACCAGCACGATCTCCGGCACGGGCAGGCCGAGTGCGCGGCCGATCTCCCCGGCGACCAACTCCGCGATCAGGGCCTTCGGCCCCTGGCCGGCGCCGCGAAACTTGAGGACGTAGAGCCCGTCGTCGTCCGCCTCGACAATCGCGGGCAGGGAGCCGCCCTCCCGGAGCGGGGTGACGTAGCGAGTGGCGGTTACGGTCCGCAGGTCTAGCGGCGGCATCGGACGTCCTTGGACGATCGGCGCGGGCGAGGGAAGATGACACGGGCTTGGATACTCCCGTGCGGCGGAGCACAGCAGCGCGCTACCGGAGGCTCAGCCCGGCAGTGAGCCAAAGTAGGAGTGGATGCAGACTGAGAGAGAGCCGGCACCGGCGGCCGCGAGGCGCGGTCTCCTCGCTAGCCGACGGCTCCAAATCAGTCGATAAGCTCTCAGGCTCCGGCCCTATCCTGCCGATGGGAAATGATTGGGGTGCCCGCCGCGGCGCATGCTGGCGGGAGCACGATTCCAACCAAAGTGCTCGGTCTCATCCCCCTTGATCGCGAGAAAGGCAGACTGGGTCTCGGGGTAGACGGCCATTACTGCCTCATAGGGAATCCAGAGTTCGTCGCTCGCCCCATGAACGCCCTGGGCATAGATGAAGCCGCGGAAGCGGCGGCCAAACTCCTCCGACCCCGGGATGATGCCGACCACCCGGGCAAGGGCGCCGTTGCGGGCGTAGAGCATGTACCCCGCGGTGATGTCATCCACGGTGCCAAGGGGGCCGTTGCGGGCGGCAACATCCACCGGCGGCAACTCCGGAGCAAAGAACTCCTGCTTGCCAATCGCAACCTCGCGATCCAGGGGTCCGAGGCGCCCCGCCGGCCGGGTGGAGAGGAATGCAGCCACGCCAAGGATGGCCAGCGAAAGCAGAGTGCCGACCCACAACTCGACACGCTGCAGTTCTGGCCGCCCGGATTGGTACAAGGCCAGTAGCATCTCGCCGATCGTGATGATCATGACGGCGACGACGATCGCGACCGCGATCGGCATGAGCGTCGGCGTGATGAATTGGCGCTTCAGCTTGGCGACCATACCTTCTCCCTCGTCACCCGGCGCGACCGCCGCTAACCCGGCGGCCCCTCATCTCACCACAGTTTCGCGGCACCGGCCCTGGTTGTCCAGCGCCCCCGGATGCCCATGATAGGCACATCTTCCCGGTCCCGTGGTTGCGCGCGAGGAGGACGCTAGCGGCGCGCGCCTGCCGCCGGCGTTCCCGCTTGAGGGTCAGGGAGGTCGTCATCGAGCAGCCACTCCGAGCGACGGAGCTGGGCGCGGCGCCGGCGAACCTTGAGCAGGCGATAGCGGAACAGGAGAGGAGCGGCGCAGGCGATGACCGGGATGATGAGCCAGAACCAGGTGGTGGCGACGAGGAACATGCCGGTGTCGTAGGACTGGGACGCCCAGTAGATCAGGAAGACCGTGGCCATCTTGAAGGCGAAGAGGATCCAGATGAAGGCCCAGGCGGCACTCATCTCCTCCTGCTCGCGCTTAGCCTCGGCCTCTGAGGCGGTGAGGGCAGGTAGGCGGGGAGGCGACTTCGCAACCATGGCCGAGAGACTCCAGAGGTCAGCCACCGACGACAGGATGCCTTGCAAGGGACCGTGCGCGGGCAGCCTCATGCTTCGGAATCGGCACAGTATAGAGGCACCAGGGAGGTCTCGCTGTATCCGGCACGTCCCGGCGTCGCCCACTCTTGTAATAGGATCACGGACGGGTGGCAACCGAGCGCGGGCGAACGGAGGCCGGAGGCTGCCCTTCTTTCGCTTCCTCCTGAGCAGCCCAGCGGAAAAAGATGACGGAAATCAGCATCAGGTAGATCGTGGACGCGCCCACCCACATCAGGAGGCCTGCCACCTCCTGATCCGTCGCCAGGCTCATTCCCCAGCGAGGCGCGTCGCGGTAGTGCTCGTAGAGGCCCGGTGCGGCCATGGTGATGATGGAGCCAACAACGCCGCCGGGCAGGGTCTGGAGAAAGAGGTAGAGGCACTGCAACGGCAGCGCCAGGCGCGGCCACTCCGGCAATGGTCCGACGACCGGCCACCAGGCCAGCAAGGCCGAAGCCAAAAAGAGCTGGTGTTCCAGGATGTGGATCGGGGCGCTGCCCAACGCGGCATCGTAGAACGGCTGCGCATGCCAGACGACCATGACGGCAGCGGAGATGCCAAAGGCCGGAACGGCCCGCGTCAGCAGGTACCCGGTGCGCGCCACGAGCCGCCAGCGCAGTAGCGGTCGGAGCACCCAGGCAGGGAGGCCGAGCAGCAGCAGCGGGGGCGCCAACAGGACCAGCAGCAAGTGCTGGACCATGTGGGCACTGAGCAGATAGTAGTCGGACCAGTCGTCCAGAGGCGGCCCGAGGGCAACGAGCAACGTCGCGCATCCGCCGAGGAAGCAGGCAACCTGCCCCCCCGTCACCGGCCGCTCCGCCGCGCCCGGGCGACGCCGATTGAGCGGCCCAACCCAGAGCAGGTAGGCGACCGCGGCGCCAAAGACGCCAAGGCCGATGGTGGGCTCCAGGTACCAATGACTGTTGAGCGGGCCGGTCGGGACACCCGCTCCACCGTGGAGCGGGGGCAGGACCGGAAAAGAGATGAGCGACATGCTGGCTCCGTTAGCCTGTGAGGGCCGGGGCGGGGAACGAGGCCGGCAGGCTGCTAGTGCCCGGCAGGTTCTTCCGCCCCTTCCCGGTTGGCGGGAATGGGGATGTCTGCGACCTCGAACTCCTTGAAGGTCTGCATCGCGAGCAGACCAATGAAGACCGAGAAGGTGATCACCAGCCCACCGATGAACATGAACCGGAAGCGGCGGTCGTCAAACTTGAGGTGCATGAAGAAGCCCACGACCGCGACGAACTTGGCGATCGAGAGGATGATCAGCAAGGGTACGAGGACCGATTCGAGCGCTGGGATGTAATAGATGGCGACCTCAACGGCGGTGATAATCGCCAGCACCACCGCCACCTCGATATACGTTCGCGCACCCGGGTGGTGCTCGTGGTTGTCCACCTGGTGGTCGGTGCCGGGTTTCGTGCCCGGCCCCTGGCTCTCAACCGGACCGATGTAGGACCCACCGTGTGCCTGGTGCGCCATCTTCGCTCCCTCCTGCCCCCACCCCACCGGAACCGCGGTAGGGCGCCGGGCGAGATCATTCGCCGATTCGCTTAGAAGATGGCCGCGACGCTCCGGAGGATTCCCCCGAGAAGGGCGAACGCACCGGTCTGCGTCTCCGAGACTTCCTCGTACGGGATCAGGTAGACGAGGGTGAAGATGACGATCCAGACGATGTCGACGAAGTGCCAGTAGAGACCGGCTAACTCCACGTCCAGGCTGTCCTCCTGCTTCACGCCGCCCCGGAGAGACAGAAAGAGCAGGGTCAGCAGCCAGATCACCCCAATGGTCACGTGGGCGCCGTGGAACCCGGTCAGCACGAAGAACGATGCCCCGAACATGTTGGTCTGGAGCGAGAGACCCTCGTGATAGAACTCGGTGAACTCAAAGTACTGACCGCCAAGGAAGATGGAGCCGAGCAGCGCGGTAGCCGCAAGCCAGATCCGCAGGCCGCGATGGTCTCCCTTCTGGATCGCCGACAGCGCCAGCACCATCGTGAGGCTGCTCATGAGGAGCACGAAGGCACTGAGCGAGGTGTAGGGAATGTCGAGAATCTCGCTCGGGAAGGGTGCGAAGCCCAGATCCTCAGCCCGGCCGCGGTAGATCATGTAGGTCGCGATCAACGATCCGAAGAACATGCAGTCCGAGGCGAGGAACGCCCACATCAGCAGCTTGCGGTGGTCCAACCCGGTACTGGTGGGCGGATGATCCGCATGGCCATGATCGTCCCCGTGTCCGGCGCCGTGCGCGCGCTCCAGTTCAACGGCCGTCGCCATGAGGACTCCCTTCGGTCATCAGTCAAGAGGTCGAGTGGGTTGGGAAGTCAAGAAGAACCGGATGTCGCATCTCGACTTCCCAACGCCCCGGCTTGCTCGAATCCGGTGCTAGCTTGCCGGCTCCAGAGACCATCCGTAAATGCCGGCGATAAGCGTGACTATCCCGGCAGCAGTAAGCAGCGGCAGATCCAGGGCACCGATGGGGATCCGTGGGTAGCTGAAGAGCAGCCCCATGGCGGCCAAGAAGATACCAAGGGAGGCCACCACCGGCCAGAACGATGGGTTGGGCAGGTGGATATTGTGTTCGTCTCCAGCCTCAGCGCGGCGCTCGGCCTGCTCCACCGCGTCCTCGTCGGGAGCCTGGCCTTCGCCAATCTTGAAGCCGGCGATGGTCGTCTCGACCGTCTCTTCCTCGGTGTGACCCTCTCCTTCGTATTGGCCGTACTTCTCCTCCCAGAGCGGATCCCGGTGCCGCACGACGGGAATGGTGGCGAAGTTGTAAACCGGCGGCGGGGAGGGAATCGACCACTCTAGGGTAGCCCCATCCCACGGATCGTTGCCTGCCTTCTTACCGCGCTGCAGGCTAACCGCGATGTTGTACATGAAGATTAGGAACGAGAACCCGAGCAGGTAGGAGCCGAGGCTGCTGACCACGTGCCAGAACTGGAGTCCGCTGCCTTCACCGTAGGTGCCATAGCGGCGGGGCATCCCCTCCAGGCCGAGGAAGTGCATCGGGAAGAAGGTGATGTTGAATCCGGCGAAGGTGACCCAGAAGTGCAACTTGCCGATCTTCTCGCTCAGCATGCGGCCGGTGAACTTGGGGAACCAGTAGTAGATGCCGGCCAGCAGGGCGAAGATGCTGCCACCGAAGAGCACGTAGTGGAAGTGGGCCACCACGAAGTAGGTGTCGTTGTGGTGCTGGTCGATCGGCGGGGATCCGTGCATGACGCCGGAGATGCCGCCGATCACAAACTGGGAGACGAGACCGACCGCAAAGAGCATGGGCGTCGTGAAGTTGAGCTGCCCCCCCCACATCGTGGAGGTCCAGTTCAAGATCTTTACTCCTGTTGGCACCGCGATCAGCATCGTACTGGCGGAGAAGACGGAGTTGGGGACCGGGCCGAGCCCGACCGTGAACATGTGGTGGACCCAGACGCCGAAGCCGAGGAAGGCGATGGTCGCGGTCGCGTAGACCATGACCGCGTAGCCGAAGAGGGGCTTGCGGGAGAAGACCGGGATGAGTTCGGAAATGATGCCGAAGGCCGGCAAGATCAGGATGTAGACCTCGGGGTGGCCGAAGATCCAGAACAGGTGCTGCCAGAGCAGCGGATCACCACCGCGCGCCACGATCTGCCGGGTGGCCTCATCGTAGATGTAGGGGATGTAAAAGCTGGTGCCGGCGAAGCGATCGAAGCTGAGCAGCGCGAGGGCGATGGTGATCGCGGGGAAGGCCATCACGATCAGAATCGAGACGATCAGCGCGTTCCAGGTGAAGAGCGGCATCCGCATCAGGGTCATGCCGGGGGCACGCATATTCAGGATGGTGATGATGAAGTTGAGGGAGGCTGCAACGGAGGCGATACCGAGGACCTGGAGGCCGAGCGCCCAGAAGTCCACGTTACGCCCTAAGTTGAACCCTCTCTCAGTGAGAGGGGCGTAGCCGTACCAGCCCATGTTCGGGGCGGCGTTGGCCAGCCAGCTCAGGCTGAGAATGGCGCCGCCGAAGAAGAAGACCCAGTAGCTGAAGGCGTTGAGACGGGGAAAGGCGACATCCCGGGCACCGATTTGGAGCGGGACGATGTAATTGAAGAACGCGGAACTGAGCGGCATGACGGCGAGGAAGATCATCGTCGTGCCATGCATGGTGAAGAATTCGTTGTACCGCTCGAGGGTGATCAAGTCGTTATTGGGCTCGATCAACTGGGTGCGGATGACGAGCGCTTCCAACCCGCCGATGAGCAGGTAGACGATGGCGGTCACGCCATAGAGCAAGCCGATCCGCTTGTGGTCGACCGTCGTGATCCAGCTCCAGAGGCCGGATTCCTTCTTGAACGCCGGACGGGCAACCGTCTGCGTCCCTGCTCCCGCTCCCGCCGGCTGCGCTACCGATGCCATCGCCTGCTCCTACCCTCGCCCGGCCACCGCGCGGCCGATCCCCGGTTCGCCGAATCGCCCGCTATTCCTCGCCCTGCTCCATGTGGAGGTTTTGTTCCTGCCGAGCCGTCTCGGGGCACCCGCCAGCCGGCTTCAGGCTGAGCAAGTATGGGACTAGCTCGTTGATCTGTTCTTGGGTTAGTGTCCCTTCTTTGATCTGGAGGGCCATGTAGTTGCCCTCCTTGACCCCAGCGGGGTTGTGCAGCCATATGGCCAGGTTCTCCGGCGTGTTTGCCAGAGCACCAGCGGCAATGAAGTCGCGGCAGCCGAACAAGGTCAGGTTGGGTGCAGCGCCCACGCTGTAGGGGTTGCCCGTCAGTCCGGCCTGGGCCGCCACCGCATTGGTGCCGTTGATAGCGTGGCAGCCGATGCAGATGCCGAAGGAGCGCGGTGCCTCAGACACGTCCCCCGTCTGGGGATTCGCGTCGAACGCCGGGCGCTCGGTGTTGTAGGAGGCCACCCAGGCATCGAACTCTTCCTGCGGATCCACAACCATGGTGAAGCGCATCAAGGCATGGGCCACGCCGCAGAATTCCGTGCATTCGCCGTAGTAGATGCCGGGGTTCTCTGGCGTGAAGCCGATCTCGTTGACGTGACCGGGAATCACGTCGTGCTTGCCGAAGAGCTGCGGAGCCCAGAAGGAGTGGATGACGTTGTTGGAGTGGAGCTGGAGCTTGATCTTGCGATCCTCGGGCAGGCGAACCTCGTTGGCGGTGATCAAGGGGCCGCCGTTGGGGCCGAGGCCGGGGTAGTGGATCTCCCACCACCACTGCTTGCCGTAGACATCGATGACGTACTCGCCCTCCTGGGCGTCGGCGGAGAACTCGAACATGGTCTGAATGGTCGGGATCAGGATGACCAGGAGGATGGCGGCCGGGATCAGAGTCCAGGCAATCTCAAGGCGCTTGTTGCCATGGATCTGGGCCGGCCGGTCAGCTTCGTTGCCGCGCTGACGGAAGCGCAGCGCGGTGTAGACGATGAACAGTTGGACGCCGATGAAGACGATGAGGGCCATCCAGAAGACGAGCTTGTAGAGGCTCTGGATGTCCCGGGTGGTTGAGGAGCGCGGCGAAATGTGGCTGTAGGGATTGTTGTCCCCGCCGCAACCCACCAGCACCAACCCGACAACCAGGGCCAACGCGGTGAGGCTCACGATCCGGAAGGCGAACGAGCGCCGCCTCGGCGTTGGGCTCTGGTCGTCCTGGTCCCGCCGTTCCATCTCGCCTCCCCGCACCCTGCCTCCACCACCCACCCAATGAGCGTTGCGGGGAACGTATACCGGAGCACCCGGTGCTGGTCAAGATATCCGTAGGATCTGCTCCGGCATCAGGGCACGATGTAGCGGCGGGAGCGAGGCAAAGCACCGGCTTGCCGGCAGATGAGCAGTGTGGGTATCGAGCGCGGAGCAGGGGTGGTTTCCTCGCAACCGCGCTCCAATTCTGAGCCGTCCCGCCCCTTCCGGAATCCTATCCTGCCCGTGCTATACTCTCGCGCACGCGCGCAAGCCGACCAAAACGTTGCGCCCCACCGGGGCGAGGGGAGTCGTTGTCATGGACACGCGGTCCCCCGCTTTCCCCGCCTCCCGCGTGCTCGCCCTCGCCCTCATGGTGGGAGGTACCCTGCTGATGATGGGCGCTGTGTTCGCCGATCAGCTTAACCTGAGCGGGGGCGGGACCGGGTTCGGCTGGAAGCAGCTCATCGCGGCGATTGCCGGCCTGGTGTTGCTCCTGATCGGGGCGGCCTGGTTGTTCCAGCCGAGAGCCGAGGGGGCTAACGACGAGCCGGTCGAGCCGGCGGAATAGCGGAGCCAGCCCCATCGGCTCCGTACGGGGACCGAGCACCGGAGACGCGCCGCCGGGTTGCCGGGGGCGCGTCGTGCTGTGGACAATCAGCAAAGCGACGCGTTGACAGCGATCAGCCGAGGACGACTGCCATGAGCGAGCCACGCGACCTTCAAACGATGTCAAACGGCGCTGGTGACGCCGAGGAAGCGACGACCGCCGCTCCGGTCGCCACTGGGACGACGCACCCCGCGCCGGCCTCAGAGACTGGGATCGTGGCGCAAGAGGAGCGCCAGGCGGCCGCGGCGATCACGGCGGCGCTTGCAGAATTGGGGTTCGGGGAGCGGCCGGTGGAGCTGCGTGCCATCCCCTTTGCCGGCACATGGGGCGCCGCTTCCTCCGTCTGCCGGGCGCTCGCCAGCGAGGTCGTGCTGCGTGAACTGGAGGCGACCGGCGCGCTGGAGGGACTCTCCAAGAAAGAGTCCAAGAAGAAGGTCAACGAGGCCGTTCCGACGCGGGCGCAGGACCTTGCCGAGCAGGTCGCGGTTCGGATTGCGGCGGGGCAGAATGGATTCGCGCGGGTGGAGGCGGTCAGCGGGTACGTCAACATCTCCTTTGACGCCAACGCGGTCGCGGCCCGGCTCGTCGGAGAGGTGCTGCGGCAGGGAGTCGCCTACGGCCGGGGAGGGCCCCGCGGTGAGGTGGTGATGGTGGAGCACTCCCAGCCCAACACCCACAAGGCGTTCCACGTCGGGCACCTGCGCAACACCTGCCTCGGGGTCGCCACGAGCCGCATCCTCGCGGCCGCCGGCTACCCTGTGAAGGACGCGACCTACATCGGCGACATCGGCATGCACGTGATCAAGTGCCTCTGGTGCTACGAGCGATTCCATCGGGGGGAGGAGCCGGCCGACCCGGCGGCACGCGGTCGCTGGCTGGGCGAGATTTACGCCGAGTCCGACGCGCGCCTCAACTTCCGCAAGGATGTCCTGGATCTGCTCCACCTGCTGGCACGCGAGGATCAGGTCTTCGTGGCGGCGATCGACCGCCTGCTGAAGTACCTCTGGCGCATGAACACCGAGGGGGAGGACATCGCCTACCTGCTCGGACGGATGACCCACGCGCAGGAGATCAAGGAAGACCTCCTGCGCGAGGAGGACGTGATCCCCAAATTCTGGCCGATCGTCGGGGCCCAGCTCCGGGACGAGGTGGAGAACCAGAAGCCCTACGTCCCCGTTGAGGGCGTACCCGAACCGACCACGACGCCGGAAGAGCGGCTGGCCCGGTGGGAGGCGCTCGCCCCACAGATGGACGAGTGGTGGCCGCAGGTGCCCGCGTGGCGGGAGGAGGTCAAGGAGACCTTCCAGCGCTGGGAGCGGCAGGACGAGGAATTTGTCGCGCTCTGGCAGGAGACGCGCGGCTGGAGCCTGGCCGACTTCGAGCGGATCTTCGCCGAACTGGGCGCCCGCTTTGACGTCTGGTTCTTTGAGAGCCAGGTGGAGGAGCCAGGACGCCGGATGGTCCAGGAGATGCTCGAACAGGGACTGGCCGAGATCAGTGACGGGTTACCGGTGGTGAAGATCGACGCCAAGCTGGGGCTGGAGACGGAGACCTACCGCACCCTGCCGATCCTGCGCTCTGACGGCACCACCCTCTACTCCACCAAGGACCTCGCGCTCACCAAGCTCAAGTTCGAGGAGTACGGGGTCGACCGTGCGCTCTGGGTGGTGGACGTGCGACAGTCACTCTACTTCCAGCAGATCGCCAAGATCCTGGAGCTGGCCGGGTTCGACCAGGCCGCGCAGGCGCAGCACATCGGGTACGAGATGGTGCGCTTGCCGGAAGGGGTGATCTCCTCTCGTAAGGGCAACGTGCCGATCTACGACGACATCCGAGACGCGGTGCTAGTCCGGGCGCGGGAGATCATCGAAGAGAAGAACCCGGACCTGTCGAGCGAGGCGAAAGAGCAGGTGGCCCGGCAAGTGGGGATTGGCTCTCTCAAGTACGCGATGCTGGCGCGGGACATCACCAAGGTGGTCGTCTTCGACTTGGAGGAGGCGCTCTCCTTCGACGGCCACGCCGCCCCGTACGTGCAATACGCCCATGCCCGCGCCTGCCGCATCCTGGAGCACGCGGGCGCAACCGAGGAGCACCTTCTCGGCTTTGCCGATGGATTGGACTTCGGTTCGGAGCAACCGGAAGCGACGGAACTGGGACTGCTCCAGGCGGTGGCGGCGCTGCCGGAGGAGGTGCAGCGATCGGCGGCGGAGTACCGTCCGCTGCTGTTGACCAACTACGTCTACGAGCTGGCCAAGCGCTTCAACGACTTCTACCACGCCTGCCCGGTGCTCCAGTCCCCCGAGCCGACCCGCTCGGCGCGGCTGGCGCTGGTGGCCGCGACGCGGCAGGCCCTGGCCAACGGCCTGGATCTGCTCGGCATCGAAGCCCCGGCGGTTATGTAGAGGCGGTAGATGCCGGACGCTAGACGCCTGTAGTCAGAGGCCAGAGGGCGGGCGCGGGGCGGCGGCACGCGGGTTGCCTGGAAAGGTAGCGCGCCGAGCGGGGCGGTTCCTGGCCGTGCGGTGAGCCGGGTCAGCGACCTGATGAGGGGGATGAGGATGGACCGCCGAGACAGATTTCCGCCGCGGTCGCCGGGGCCGCCGCGCCAGAACCGGCCGACTCAACCCCGGCAGCCGGCGGCACCGCATCAGGGCGGCTTCCGACCGGGCGCGCCGCCACGCCCAGCGACGCGCGCCCCGAAGCCGCCGGTCGAGCGGGCACCGAACGATTTCCGCCACATGGATAAGCGCGCGCCGCGGTGGGAGATCCAGCCGCCGACAGCGGAGGGGCTGCTGCGAGCACTCGGCGTGGAAGAAGCCGGGTTCGCGGCGCAGTACCGCGCGGTACGGAACTTCGTCCGCCTGCCGGCGGCGCGGGGGATGCCAAGCGGACTGCGCTCTGAGCTGAGACAACGGAACCTGCTGCCCCGGCGGGGCAACGGCCGCGTCATGGAGTGCGCCACCCTGGAGGACGCCCGGGCCAATATCGATCGGGTCGACGAACAACTCGTCGATCTGTTGGCGGAGCGCGGCGCCTACGTGCGCCAGGCGGCCGGGTTCAAGCAGAGTCCCGAGGAGGCGGCGGCGCCCCGACGAGTCGAGCAGGTGATCGCCGGGGTACGAGGCTTCGCCAGGGACAGCAGCATCGATCCAGACCTGGTGGAGCGCGTCTACCGGACCATGATCGACGGCTTCACAGAGCTTGAGCGGGCGGATCTGGCCAGCCGCGAGGGTAGTGAGCCAGCCCTCCTGGCCACTCCGACGCGGGCCGGCGCGGACGACGAGCAAGATTAGGACGACCAGATCAACTCAGCGAACGGCTCGCGGGGCTAAGAGCATCGCCTGGCGCCCGGGACGACGCGGTTCGGGCGCAGGAACGCCGACGACGGCGAGGGACCAGAATGGCCATCGAAACAGATCACCTTGTGCGGACCGACCCCGGCGCCTCGCGCGGCGAGGGGTGGGGCAATCGGCTCGTGGGTCCGGTGCGGCCGATTGGCGTTCCGCTTTGGCTTGGGGCGGAGCGCCCGGGCGTGGAACTCGGCCCCGCGGCGCTGGACACCGGGCTGCGGGCGCGTTGGCTCCCGCGCGGCCTCCCGCACCTTGAGGGACGCTTCGCACCGGCGGTGACCGTACCCGTGGACGTGCCGCCGGACGCGCGGGAGCGGCTGAACCAACGGTCGCTGACGTTCCTGCCCCAGATCGCGGAGGCGTGCGAGCGGCTGGCGGACGAAGTGGCGGTGGCGATTAGGGAAGGCGAGCTTGCCCTGATCCTTGGCGGGGACCCCGCACTCTCGGCAGGCAGCATCGCCGGGGCGGCGCTGGCGGCGGCGCCCGAGCCGCTGGGCGTACTCTGGCTGGACACCCACCCGGATCTGAACACCGCGGCCAGCAGCCCGAGCGGCCACGTCCACGGGATGCCGCTGGCGGCGTCCCTGGGACTGGGGGAGCCGGCGCTGACGGATCTGGGGCGGCCGGGCGCGAAGCTGCGGCCGGAGCACATCTGCTTGCTCGGCGCACGGGACATCGACCCAGGCGAGCGGGAGTTGATTCGGGAGCAGGGGGTTTGGCTGCTTACGATGGAGGAGTGGTCTGACGCCGGGATCCTCTCCGGGCTGGGCGATGCCCTGACCTATCTAGAGCGCCAAGGCGTTGGGGCGGTCCACGTCTCGTTCGACCTGGATGTCCTGGACCCGCTGGTGCTTCCCGGCACGGGGACCACGATCCCCGGCGGGCTCACCTACCGGGAAGCCTCCCAGGTCCTACGTCGCCTGCGTGCCTGGGACGGCCCCGTGCGCTCGGTCGACTGGGTGGAGTTGAACCCCACGCTGGACCCGACCGGACGGAGCGTGGAGACGGCCGTTGGCCTCCTCGCGACAATGCTGGGCGAGACGATGCGGTAGGCCAGTTCGGGGGCGGCCCGGGACACCGGAGGATCCGGTCCGCCGCCACGAGCCCAAGCAGCCGCGACACGGAGGAGGCCGGCCCACCAGGGCCGGCCTCCTGTTGACGTCAGTGGCGGTATCAACCAGGAACGATCATGGCTGGCTGGATTGGGACCGCACCCGCGCGGGGTCCCTAACCTGTCTTGTCTTTGTTGCCGACCATCCGGAAGAGCTTGGTGCCGCAGACCCCGCACTTGCCCTGAATGGCATTGCGGCCGTTCTTCATCGTGACCTCTTCCGGGTCCTGGATCTCCCGCTTTTCGCGGCATTTGACGCAGTACGCTTCGGTGGTCGCCGTCGCCATAGTTCGCACCTCCCTCTGCTCTCGCCGTGCGCCGAACCGCCGCACCGGGTTGTCCCGAGCGGTGGGCGCGCAGCCGCTCGGCTTGAGTCCCGCGAGTTCGGACGCACGTCGGGTGCCAGCACTCCGGTAGCCGGCGCCGAATCAGCGGTTCCCCCAGGGATCATAGCACCGCCCACCTTTCTCCCCCCGAAGTTCTCATCGGGACCGATGAGCGGGAAGGAATAGGGCAGCCGACTGGTCGCGGCGGCTCGACCTCTCGCAGCCGCGGCCTTTCCGGCAAGAGGCACGCCGGGATCGCGCCCCGTGGGGACGCTCGGCTTCGTCCTCTCGGACGAGGACAGACCGTGCTCGGTCCGACAGGCCGCAGGAGATGCGCGGCGCGCCCTCCCCGGCGCGCCCGCTTGCGCTCACCCACTGTCCCGGTCACTCACCCAGGGCAACGGGACTTTCCGGATTTCGTGGCTCCGCACCATGGGCTATTCGCTTTGGCATAGTCGCCGCCCGCGTTGGATATCGGCGATCTGCGCGTACTACAAGGGGGAACGGAGCCGGCAGGACCAGGCAAGGAGGTTGTCCGGTGCCCACTTGAGGGGTCCAACCGAACTCACTCCCCAAGCGTGAGGACGGGCAGCGAGGAATCGTCACC
>JAUJMG010000004.1:0-1292 GCA_030446955.1 Thermomicrobiales bacterium | reverse complement strand
GAGCATGAAGGCGATCACGTCGTCCCGCTGGGGCTCATTGAAGATCTCGTGACGCAGGCCGGGCCAGAGCTTGAGCGTCTTGTCGGCGCTGCAGGCGTGGTCGTGGAGGAACTGGGATCCGGTGGGGTTGGTCAGGGTGTCGTCGGCGCCGTGCATCACGAGGAGCGGCAGGGTCAGCGTTTCGGCACGAGCCCGCGCGTCCAGCGAGGCGAGCAGCATCTGGTGCCCGGTGCGGGCCCGGAGCCGCCCCTGGTAGCAGAGCGGGTCGGCGGCGAAGCGGCGCTCCACCTGCGGGTCACTGCTGAGGATGCCTGATCCGCGAGACGGAACCACCGGCAGATGCGGCGCGACTGCCGCGATGAGGCCGCCCACCCGCTTGAGCAGCGGTGAGACATTGTCGCCGATCTGGAGCGCGGCGCCGGAGAGGATCAGGCCGGCAAGGTCCGCCTGGTGCCGGAGCGCGTAGCGGGTGGCGATCAGCCCCCCCATCGAGTGGCCAAGCATGAAGCGCGGCAATACCGGATACCTATCGCGCACCCACTCGACGAGCAGGTGGAGGTCCTCGACGTAGTCGTCGAAGCGGGTGACGCCGGTGCGGCGACCCGCGCTCTCCCCGTGGCCGCGGTGATCGAGGCCAGCCACGGCGTAGCCGCCCCCGACGAGCGCCTCGATCACGTGCGCGTAGCGCCCGAGGTGCTCGCCATACCCGTGGGAGAGCAGGACGACCGCTGAGGGCTCCCCTTCCAGGCACCAGAGCCCGGTACGCAGCCGCGTTCCCTTGTGCCCGATCAGTTCCCTGCGCTCGTGCTGCACCTTTGCCACCTCCCCCCGCCGTCCGTTCGTGGCAGGGTAGCAGCGGCGGGGGCCGGCATCGAGCCGCGGCGGCGCCGGAGCGCGCCGGTACCGGCCGGTCCGGGGGGATGGGGCAACCGGGATCATCGGAGGCGAATGGTGTCGCCGGAGGAGAAGATGGGTCCCGGGGCATGGCCGAGTTTGGTGTAGACCGCCGGGGGGATGCCGATGTCGGCCAGGTGGACCTCGCCCACGACGGGTTTAGCGGCCGGCAGCAGCAAGCCCGTCTTCGGGAGCGCCAGGGTGAGGGTGGCCACGGCATGAATACACGGCACGTAGGCAGCGCCGGTCGTCGCGTCCAGGCCGGAGGGCACGTCCACCGCGAGGATCGGGGCGGGGTGGGCGTTCGCGGCCCGGACCAGGTCGGCGGCGGCGCCGGCCGGCGGGCCGTTCAGGCCAAACCCCAGTAGGGCGTCGATCAGCAGATCGGCCTCCGGCAG
>JAUJMG010000389.1 GCA_030446955.1 Thermomicrobiales bacterium | reverse complement strand
ATCGACCTCGTCGTGATCTCGCCGTTCGAGACCCAGATCGGGGCGGCCGCGGGCCTCGCCCTGGCGCTGGCAGCGCCGACCGCCGGTCGTGCCCATGAGTTGCGCGTCTTTGACAGCCAGCCGGAGGATGCGGTGACGGATATCGTGGTCCGCGACGGCGCGATCCATCCCAGCGGAGCGCCCGGTCTTGGGATCGAGGGGCTGCGGGAGCTGGGCTCCGACATGGTGCCCGCCCGATGACGACTTTCTTGATCCGCCGCCTCCTGCAGTCGGTGCTGCTGCTGTTCATCGTCAGCGTGGTGATTTTCACGATCGTCCACGCCGCACCGGGTGGCCCGGCGGTGCTGATCAATCCGGAAATCGATCCCCGCACCGCCCAGGAGTTTGCCGAACAGCTTGGGCTCAACGACCCGGTGCCGGTCCAGTACGGTCGCTGGCTCGGCAACGTCGCCCGCTTCGACCTCGGTCTGAGTCTTCAGCACTCCGTGCCGACGACGACCCTCATCAGGGAGCGCTTTCCGGCGAGCTTGCTGCTGGCGGGTTCGGCCATGGCGCTGGCCACGGTGGTCGCCCTGGTGTTGGGCATCGTCTCTGCCCTCAAGCGGTACTCCGTCTGGGACTACAGCGCCACCCTCGTCGCCTTCCTGGGGCTGTCGGTGCCCGGCTTCTGGCTCGGGATCATGCTCATCATCGTCTTCTCCGTGAAGCTCGGTTGGCTCCCGTCGTCAGGCATGGCGTCGGATCAGGGCGGGGGCTTCGTCGACCGGGTCAAGCATCTGGTCATGCCGGCCTTCGTGCTCTCGACCTTCGCGGTGGCGCAGCTTGCCCGCTACACGCGCTCCTCGATGATCGAGGTGCTGCGGAACGATTACATCCGGACCGCCCGGGCGAAGGGGCTCTCGGAGCGGATCGTCATCCTCCAACACGCGCTCCGCAATGCGTTAATCCCGGTGATCACGGTCCTCGCCGTCACGACGCCTCGCCTGATTGGCGGCGCGGTGATCACGGAGACGGTCTTCGCCTGGCCAGGGATGGGACGCCTGGCGGCGAACGCGGCGTTCACCCGCGACTATCCGCTGGTGATGGCGATCACGATGTGCGTGGCTGTCCTGGTGATCACGAGCAATCTGCTCGCGGACCTTTGCTACGGCATGCTCGACCCGCGGATCACCTTCAAGTAGCGGGGAACACCTGGGTCGCTCGAACACCGGCACTGGATGGTCACGTAGGGAGTGAGAACACGGGCATGGCAGGGCAGACGATCGAGCGGGCCCGAGCGGCCCCGGCGCAAGTCGCAGGCACGGACCGGGGCGTATGGTCCCGAGAGGGCCAATCTTCGTCTCGGTCCGGGGTGCGCGCGCTGTGGCGCCGCTTCCGGCGGAACCGGTTGGCGATCGTCGGGATCGTCGTCCTAATGGCCTTCTACGGCCTCGCCTTCGCGGCGCCCTGGGTCGCCCCACACGACCCAGACCGCATCTTCCTGATGCAGCGCTTTGCCGGGCCAAGTGCGGAGCACTGGCTAGGAACTGACGAGACCGGGCGGGACGTCTTCTCCCGGCTCATCTACGGCTCCCGCGTCTCCCTCACGGTGGGGCTGATCGCGACGCTGGTGGCGGTGTCGATTGGGACCATCCTCGGCGCGGCGGCTGGCTACGCGGGCGGGGCGCTCGACGCAGTCCTGATGCGGTTCGTCGACGGGATGCTCACCATTCCGACCTTTTTCCTGGCTCTCCTGGTGTTGGCGGTCTTCGGGCCCAGCCTCCGCAACCTGGTGATCGTGATCGGGTTGACAAGTTGGATGATCGTCGCGCGGGTGGTGCGCTCCGAAGTCCTGCGGGCGAAGCAGGAGGAGTTCGTTGGCGCCGCCCGATCGATCGGAGCCTCGCCGCTGCGGATCCTGCGCTTCCACGTGCTGCCGCAGGCGGTGCCCTCCTTGATCGTTTCCGCCACGCTCGGCGTGGCGCACGCGATCATCGTGGAGTCCTCGCTCTCGTACCTCGGTCTCGGCGTCCGTCCGCCGACATCGACCTGGGGAAACATGCTCTCCGGCTCCCAGGCCTACATTTGGAACCGGCCGGACCTTGCTCTCTACCCCGGTCTCCTGATCCTGCTCAGCGTCCTGGCGTTCAACATGGTCGGTGACGCCCTCCGGGACACGCTTGATCCGCGTCAATCCGGGTCCTGACGCCGTGCAGGTGCGACAAGAGAGGGAGGTGCGCTGCCCAAGAGCCGGACGATCGACGATCGCTCCCGCTTGAAAAAGTCGAGCCGGGAATGCGCAACGTATGGAGGCCAGTCATGATGTCCGAGTTCGATTCCCAGACCATCGGGGCCCGAGTATTGGCCCGCTCGCTGGATCGCCGCACGTTGTTGACCCGGGCTGCCGCGCTCGGGCTCTCCGGCCCGGCGCTAGCCGCCCTCCTCAGTTCGGCACCCGCCGCGGGAGCGTCGGTGCCGGCCTCCCAAGCGACGGGTGGAAGTTTGACGTTCGCCCTCATCGGCGATCCGACGCTGAACGTCTTCACCTGGCCGAATCAGCTTCCTTCCGTCCTGGTCGCCAAGAACGTCTTCTCGACGTTGGTCAAGTACAGTGCCGAGGACGGGGTGACCGTCGTGCCCGATCTGGCGACCGAATGGTCTGCCTCGCCCGACGGCCTCGTCTGGACCTTCAAGCTGCGGGAGGGCGTGACTTGGCACGACGGCCAGCCGTTCACCGCCGATGACGTCAAGTTCACCCTGGACGCCATCAGGTCGGAGAACGTCCGGGCGCAGTTCCGGTCGGCGCTGCGGGGGGTTACCGATGTCGCCGTGGTCGACCCGCAGACGGTCACGATCACCTCATCCGAGCCGATTGGCTCGCTGCCGACCCTGCTCGCCTACAACATCGCGATCGCGCCGAAGCACCTCCTGGACGGACAGGACCTCAACGAGCTGACGGACTTCGTCCAGAAGCCGGTCGGGACCGGACCCTACATGGTGCAGGAGATCGTTTCCGGCGATCGCGTGGTGCTTGCCGCCAACCCCAACTACTTCGAGGGCGCGCCAAAGATCGGCACGCTGACGTACAAAGTGGTGCCCGACATCAACAGCGTGGTGGCCCAGCTCCTCACTGGGGAGTTGGACATGGCGACCGTCGAGGCATCGAATCTTGAGGCGTTGAAGCAGGGCGGCGGCCTGACCACCACCTCGGCCCTCGAGCCGAACACGTTCGCGGTCTACCTCAACAACACCCGGTGGCCGTTCGACAACCCGCTCGTCCGCAAGGCGGCCACGATGGCGATCGACCGGAAGGCGATCGTCGATCAGCTCCTGCTCGGAGAGGGGGTGGTCGCGACCAGTTCGCACTCGCCGGCCTACGGCGACTTCTACAACCCGAACATCCAGCCCTATCCCTTCGATCTCGCCCAGGCCGAAGCGCTGATGACCGAGGCCGGCTTCACCAAGCAGGATGGTCTCTGGGCGCAAGACGGCAAGCCGATCCGGATCGAGCTGATGGTCGACAAGGGGAACTCCACCCGGGAACAGCTTGCGCTGGTCGTCCAGCAGTATTGGCAGGATTTCGGGATCGAGGCCACGCTCGCGGTCGAGGAGTGGTCCGTCTACATCGAGCGCGGCGGTCAGCTCCCGGGTGACTATGACTCCCGGACGGGGTGGCGGATCACCGCGCCGGATCCGGACAAGACATCTGAGTACGGCACGGGCGGCGCCGTCAACCACTACGGCTACAGCAACCCCGTCGCCGATGACCTGCTCGCCCGCGGGCGAACGGAGCTCGACCATGCAGCCCGGGTGGCGATCTACCACGAGCTGCAGCAGGTACTCTACGACGACTGCCCGATCGTCTGGATGTACTACCCGAAGGGGATCATCGCCCACAACGCGCGCCTTCAGGGCGTCCCACAGATCGGGGTCCGCGACGCGCTGCTGTACGTCTACCAGATGAGCGTCGGCTAACGGAGAAGGCGGGAGCCGCGGGCTGGCGCCGGCGTGGAATCCGGAGCCGGCAGGCAGCTCCCGCCGTCCGTTCAACGAAGGAGGTCCTCGATGCAGACGATCGGGTTCGTGACGATCGCGGAGTCGCCGCGGGATGACGTGGTGCCGGACATTCGGCGGATGCTGCCGCCGGATATCCGCGTCGTGGAGCGCGGGAACCTGGACGGGCTGACGGCCGCCGAGACGGCGGCTCTGGCGCCGGAGCCCGGGGAGGTCGGGATCGTCGCCCGCCTCAAATCCGGCGGGGAGACGCTGCTCTCCCACCAGAAGATCCTGCCCCGGATGCAGCGGCTGGTGACCGAGTTGGTCGAGGA
>JAUJMG010000388.1 GCA_030446955.1 Thermomicrobiales bacterium | reverse complement strand
CATGTCGAACATCGAGGGGAAGGTTCGCTGCGCCGGGCGGATGCCGGGCGCGTACTCGACCGTCGCTCGGTCGCTGACCCTGGCGCGGATGCTCTCGAGCACCGTCACTGTCTCATCCAGATCGAACTCGAAGCACCACGGACCCAGCGTGTCCCGCTTCGAGTCCGCCAGCGGGCCGATCACGGCCACGGTGCCAATCGACCCGGCATCGAGCGGCAACAGGCCGCCCTCGTTGCGCAAGAGCACCGCCGAGCGCTCGGCCGCCAGCCGGGCCACCTCACGATGCACGGGGTCCGCCAGTACTTTCCCCGCCCGCTCCTCGTCGACGAACGGCTGGTCCATGATCCCCAGGCGCAGCTTGGCCTCCAGCACCCGGCGGACGCTGGCGTCGAGCGTCTCCTCGCTGATCCGACCCTCCGCGACGGCGGCCGGGAGACGGGCGTAGGCGGGATCGGCGATCGCCATCTCCATGTCGCAGCCGGCGGTCAGCCCGCGGACTGCCGCCTCGGCCAGGTCCGGCGCGAAGCCGTGCGTTTCCAGGCTGCGGACGGCGTTGGCATCGGAGACAACCCAACCGTCAAAGTCCCAGCTTTGCCGCAGCACCTCGCCGAGGAGCCAGGGATTGCCGGTGGCGGGCACCCCGTTGAGTGGCATGTAGGCGGTCATCACGTTGCCGGCGCCGGCGTCCAGCGCGGCCTTGAAGGGCGGAAAGTAGACGTTCCACAGCTCGTAATCGGAAACGTTCACCTCGTCGTAGTCGCGGCCGCCGAGCGCGGCACCGTAGCCGGCGAAGTGCTTCGGACCGGCGATCAGGCGCTCCGGCGTGCCGATTCCCTCCCCCTGGAACCCGCGTACCTGCGCTGCGGCGATCGCCGCCCCGAGGTACGGATCCTCGCCGGCTCCCTCGACAATCCGCCCCCAGCGTGGATCGCGGGCGATGTCGACCATCGGCGCGAAGGTCCAGTGGATGCCCACGGCCCGCGCCTCCCGCGCAGCGACCGCCTGCCCTCGTTCGACCGTCTCGGGATCCCAGGAAGCCGCCAGCGCGATCGGCACCGGCAGGATGGTCCGGAAGCCATGGATGACGTCGAAGCCGAAGATCGCCGGGATGCCGTGCCGGTTGCCCTCCAGTGCGAGCCGCTGCAGCCGGTTGATCTCGGCGGGCTCCCGCGCGAAGAGCAGCGATCCCGCCTCGCCCCGCGCGAGCGCCGCCTCGACCCCCTGCGGCTGGTTGGCGAGCGGCATGTCGCCCAGCTCGCCGCCATCGTTCGCCGGCATGTCGCGCAGGAACCCGAAGTAGAAGTACTGGGTCAACTGGCCCGCCTTCTCCTCGACCGACATCCTGCCGAGCAGCTCCTCGACCCGCTCCTCGACGGAGCTTGCCTCATCCCTCAATGCATCCTCCGCGGTCATGGTGATCCTCCCTATGCGGGACCATATGGCAGCGTGCGGTGACGGGCAGTCCCACGCCGTCCTGTCCCCTGCCATTTCATCTCCTGCGCTGCCCGTGCCGTCGCAAAAATCACGCCCTTTCCGTGGACCGCATCGTCACCGGCACGGGCTCGCAGCCGTCCGCGGAGACCGTGTCGACGATCTCCCTCCATGTTCGAGATCACGGGCGCCAGGACTGGCATCCCCGAGCGTTCCCGCATCCGAAAGCCCGAATCAGTGCCGGGCGTGAGGTCAGGTTCGCCAAACACGGTCCTTGCGATACTGGGCGCCGCAAGCCAGACCGGTAAAGAGGACGATCCAGCCAAGGAGGACCATCCAGTTCCGCAGGAGGTGGGTCTGGCGACTCTCCCTGCCCTCGGTGACCGATTTCAAGCCGGGGTCGTCGTCGTAGTTATCGGGGTCGAAGACGATTTGTCCGACCAGCGCGGCGATGCGCGGGTCGTCGGGGATGTCGGCGGCGGCCGTGTAGTACATCCGGTTGAGATCGGCAGTCGTGCCGAGCGCGTTGACGCCCCACTTGCCGATAGTGGCGTTGCTGAGGAAGTCGACCGAAGAAGGCAGCGCGAATAGAGCCCCGGCCAGCAGCATCTGGGGGATGATCGAGGAGGGCGTGATGCTGAGAGCCAGGTCGAGGTTGGCGGCGGCGGCCGATATCAGGAGTCCCATTGTTAAGCCGGCGACGCCGACGATCCAGACGGTCAGCATGAGTTCCAGCCAGGCTGGCAGAAACGCTCCATCGGCGGGCGAGCCGGTGAAGAGGAGCACCACCCCGACGTAGCAGGCAGTCTGAATGACGTTGAGTGCAGCCAGGACCAGCGCCTTGGAGAGGATATAGGGAGGCACCTTCAGGCTGACCAGGCGCTCGCGCAGGTAGATCGGGTTCTCCTTGACGATCTCGCGCGAGGCGGTACTGGCGCCGATCCAGAGATTGAAGATCATCAGCAGCACCAGGGCGACCTGGGCGGTGGCGAACGGCTGGCCAAAGCCGAAGACGTTGGTACCGGCGACCATCCCCAGGAAGAGCCCCATCAACGGCGCCTGGGCCATCGAGTAGACAAGGGTCGGCTTGTCGCTCCAGAGGAGACGAACGTAGCGACGGGTGAGGGTCCGGAACTGGCTCCAACTGGAGGTCGTCTCGTCCGCTGGAAGGGGCGACCCGGCGGCCGGGGTTGCAATGGCCGCCACCTCCTCCTGCGGCTCGGCGACGTGACGGTGGTGGTAGGGCGACTGGCGGTACGCCGCTTCCCACGACTCGCCAGCGCCCGGCTCCTGATCGAGCGTTGCGTAGACCTCAGGGAGACTGCGGACCCCGAAGAACACCAGGGCCTCGTCTGGGGTGCCGAAAAAGCAAAGCCGGCCGCCCCGCCCCAGAAAGACGACCTTGTCGCAGATCGCGAGGTTGGCCACGGCGTGGGTGGTGAGGACGACCGTCCGGCCTTCGTCGGCCAAGCGGCGAAGCAGGAGCATCAGACGGAGGTCGAGCCCGGGGTCGAGGCCGGAGGTTGGCTCGTCAAGGTAGAGGAGGCGGGGACTGGAAATCAGCTCCGCGGCGATTGAGACCCGCTTGCGCTGTCCGCCGGACAAACGGTGGACGGGGATGTCGCGCCGGTCAGTCAATTCGACTTCGTCCAGAACCTCGTCGACCCGCCTATGGAGTTCAGCCTCTATCGTTGCGGCCGGCAGGCGGATCCTGGCAGTGTAGTACAGCCCCTGGGCGACGGTCAGCTGCCGGTGGACAAGGTCGTCCTGCGGTACGTAGCCGAGCTTTTCGCGCCAGGCGTCGAAATGCTGGTAGGAGTCGTCGCCATTGAGGAGGACCTGACCGCTGCTCACCGGCTGGAAACCAGTCAGAGCGTTCATCAGGGTCGACTTGCCGGCCCCGCTCGCCCCGACGATCGCCACCAACTCGCGCGACCGGATCGTGAACGAGACGTCGCGGAGTAGCGTCGTCTGCCCACCGCCGATCGTCTTAGTCAGGCCGACCGCGTCGATGCGGACGCCGCCGGGCGCGTCCCCGGCGTCAGCTCCGTTCGCTGTTGTTGTAGATGTCCCAGGGCTACCCGTCATAGTTTTCAGCTTGCCCACCGCCCTGCCCCCTCATGCATTGTCGTCCGCCGCGGCATCTCTTCCCATTATTCGGAGGAGAGAGAGCCGCGGCAATGGGGGGCTCTTCCATTGTTTTCTGCCTGGTCGACGGTCGGCCCGCCGGGTGGTGCATTCAAGGGAGCGGCGCGGTCTCCCGGCCGGATCGCATGGTGAGGGTCAGGTAATTCGTGGTCCTCGCCAGGGAGTAGACAACGGCCGCCGGATCACTGCCCCTCCCTCGGCGCGCTGCACCCCGCGGCATTCAGCAAACGCCCCTGCTACCGCGTTTCTGCCTCATCACGTGGCAAAGAAGCCGTTCCGGCCAGCGCCTCGCCGATGGCGTCCGTTGCCGCCGCGCCGTTCGGCAGGTTGGTCAACACCTGGCGCAACGGGACGTCGCTGTAGCTCGCCAGTATCGCCGTGTCGACGGCGAACCCGGGCATGAAGCGCGACATGGTGGTGGTGACCGTGGTCCATGCTTCACGATTGAGGAGAATCTCGCCGACGGTGCTGTCCGGCGTCAGCGGCGGCCGGGCATCTGGATCGACGTACGCATACCTCCACTCGTGCCTGCCCGATCTAACCTCCACCGGCGCGGCGTCGGAGCCAGGCAGCGTCACCGTCGCCCCAGCGTTGGGCGGCACGACCACCTTGAGCTCGATCTGGCCCCCGGCGATGGTCCAGGCGCATTCAGCCACGCCGTAGGGCGTCTTGTGCCGCGCCGACGCGTGAGTCAGCCCGCCGCCGGGCCGCGGCCTCACCTCGATGTGGCGGT
>JAUJMG010000387.1 GCA_030446955.1 Thermomicrobiales bacterium | reverse complement strand
AGGACGCGGTGCAGGAGGCCTGGCTGCGGCTGAACCGGGCCGACACGAGCGAGGTTGAGAACCTGACCGGCTGGCTGACGACGATGGTGGCGCGGGTGTCGCTGGACATGCTCCGCTCGCGCAAGTCGCGGCGCGAGGAGCCGATGGGCGAGTTCCTACCGGAGGCGGCCGAGCGCAGTACGGAGGCGGGCGACCCCGCGTACGACGCGGAGATGGCGAACGCGGTCGGGCCGGCGTTGCTGATGGTCCTGGACACGCTGGCGCCGACGGAGCAGCTGGCGTTCGTGCTGCACGATCTGTTCGGGGTGCCGTTCGACGAGATCGCGATCATTTTGGGGCGGTCGTCGGACGCGGCGCGGCAACTGGCGAGCCGGGCGCGGAGAAGGGTGCGAGGCGCGTCGCCGACGCAAGAGGCCGACCTCGAGCGGCAACGCGAGGTGGTCAATGCGTTTCTGCGGGCCTCGCGTGGTGGAGATTTCGAGGCGCTGTTGACCGTGCTCGATCCGGACGTGGTGGTGCGGGCCGACGCAACATCGGTGAAGATGGGTGCGGCGCCCGAGGTTCGGGGGGCAACGGCGGTCCTCAATACCTTCCTGGGTCGGGCGGTTGGCGCGCAGCCGGCCATCATCAACGGCGTGGCGGGCGGGGCCTGGGCGCCGGGTGGTCAGATTCGGGCCGTCCTCAGCTTCATGGTGGCAAACGGGAGGGTCACCGCAATCGACCTGGTGGCCGACCGGGAGCGGTTGGATCAGCTCGACGTGGAGCTGTTGCCGCGTGAGAGGAGGTCTCGCAGCAGTAGCTGAGGTCCAAATTCCAAATGCTGGGTGGTGGCGAGGTGGCCGGACGGAGTGCGGTTGATCGTGGCAAAGCGGGGCTGAAAGGCTCGGTGCTGACGGATGGCAGTTGGATTCCACTCCACGAGGTCATGGCTGGTGCCGACCGTGATGATCCGCCGCTCTTGGCCCCGGCCCTGGCCGGATTGGGACGGTGGGATCGCCCAAGCCTGGGCACGACCGTCCACCTGGACGCCGCGTACGACAGCAGGGGAACACGCGCATGAGTTGCCAATCGGCAGTTGGCCGGGTGCATTGTGCGCCGAGGCGAGCCCACTCCCATGCAAGCCGGGAGGCGCTGGGTGATCGAACGCACTCACGCGCGCATGAACACCTTCGGCCGACTGCGTCGGTGCCCCGATCGCCACGAAACGAGCGTCGAGTTCGACGTCTACCTCGCAGCACCGATCGCCTCCGCGCAATGCCTGATGACCGCAGCGTGGACACGCTACCGCTGGTCGACTCGACCAACTACGCGTCGGCTCAAGTCATGCCTAACGCTGGGCGCTCTTAGCTTGCGGTCCGTGTGAAGCGCTCGATGGCCTCGGTCAGCTCTTCCAGGATGTCTTCGCGGTCGTTGTGCCCGTGCCCGCAGGTGCCAAACACGCAGCCTCGGATGTGGTCTTCGAGGACCAGAAGGCCAGCCGCGCGGGCAGCCGCGATGATCGCCGAGAGCTGCGTCAGGACGTCGACGCAGTATTGGTCCTGCTCGACCATCTTCTGCACGCCACGGACCTGCCCTTCCATCCGCCGCAGGCGGGCGAGGATCTTGTCCTTGTCGGCCGCGTAGGAGGTCGATTGACGCGGCGCGGGTGCCGTTGCGGCCACCGTGTCGCGCATGGGTTCGTCGAGGGTTGGTGGAAGCTGGTTGGTCATCTTCATGCCCGAATGATACCCCCTTGGGGTAGATGATGCAAGGGGGCGGGACGGGTCTGCCGCCCAGCGTACGCCCGCAGGCGATAGTCGGTCGGCGATAGAGAGCGGACAGGTCTGTCCTCGGTGGAATGGGGGCCAGTCGCCGTGATTGCCTTCAGCTGTGTCAGCGGGGCTGCGGGCGGAACGGACGGGGTCTTCGCACGAAGCCAAGTGGAGTGACAGCAAGAACGGTTCTGTCCCGTCACTCGGCGTTCCCGCCCCAGCCGTTTGGGAGCATCGGTTCAGTCAGCGACAGGTAAGCGTTCGCTTCCCATCCTCCCCGAATCATGTCCCGGCAAACCCCGTGTCGGTGCCTCTTGACCGTTTACCCCCATGGGGTATAACCTCAAATATACCCAGGAGGGGTAACGAAAGCGGGACGAGCAGAGGCCGACGGCCGCGGTCCTTCTCCAATCCACCTTCTGCCCCGAACGGGTATCGCCCCATGAACCACTGACCGTACTTATTCGGTCCTCGAAAGGAGACTTCCGTGCCGATCCCAACCCCTGATCCTCGCCGCTGGTGGGCGCTCGCGGTCCTCGCCGTCGCCCAGTTCCTTGTCATCATGGATACCTCGATCATCGGGGTGGCCCTGCCCGAGATCCAGCAGGCCATCGGCTTCTCCCAGGCCGACCTCTCCTGGGTCTTCAACGCCTACGTCGTCGCCTTCGGCGGCTTGCTCTTGCTCGGCGGCAAGCTGTCCGACCTGTTCGGTGCCCGCCGGATCTTCGTCCTCGGGTTCGCGATCCTCACCGGCGCCTCCCTCCTGACCGGCGTCGCCGGCTCTGAGTCCGTCCTCCTTGTCGGGCGCGCTCTCCAGGGGCTGGGCTCCGCCCTCATCGCCTCAGCCGCGCTGACCCTTCTGATGGTGCTCTTCTGGCACGACCCAAAGGAGTTGACCAAGGCCTTCGCCTTCTACGGGGCCGCCGCCCCTGCCGGCGGCACCGCCGGCGTCTTCCTCGGCGGCGTCCTGACAGAGTGGGTCGATTGGCGCTGGGTCTTCTTCGTCAACATCCCCGTCGGCCTCGCCGTCCTGGCCGCCAGCCGATCCCTGCTGCCCGCCCCGGCCCCGCGCCATGGCTCCCTGGACATCGGCGGCGCGCTCTCGGTGACCGCGGCGCTCTCGTTGCTGGTCTACGCCATCGTCCGGGCGCCCCAGGTCGGCTGGGGCAGCGTCGAGACGATCGTTGAGCTCATCGCCTCGGTCGCCCTTCTCGCCCTCTTCGTCGCGATCCAAGCCCGGCGGCGGGAGCCGCTGATGCCGCTCGCGATCCTCCGCGCGCCCAACCTGGCTGCGGCCAACGTCGCGATGGCGCTCCTGGGCGCCGCCTGGGTACCGATGTGGTTCTTCCTCAACCTCTACCTGCAGCAGGTCCTCGGCTACGGGGCGTTCGAGGGCGGCGCGGCCCTGCTGCCGATGACCGCGACGATCATGGTGCTGATGGTCGGCGTCACCGGGCGCGTGGTCGGGCGCTTCGGCTTCAAGACTCCCCTGGTGGCCGGCATGGTCGTGCTGGCCGGGGGCGTGGGCTTGCTCTCGCTCATCCGGGCCGACGGCACCTTCGCCGCCGATGTCCTGCCCGCCACGGTTGTCGCCGCGGTCGGGATGTCCTTGGCCTACATCCCGGCGATGCTCGCCGCGCTCTCCGGCCCCAAGCCGGAGCATGGCGGCCTCGCCTCCGGGATCGTCAACACCACCTACCAGGTAGGCTCTGCGCTCGGCCTCGCCGTGATGACGGCGGTCGCCACCGCGCAGGGCGCCGACGAGGTCGGCAACCCGGCGGCGCTGGTCGACGGCTTCCAAGCCGCCTTCCGGGGAGCCGCCGCAGTCGCTCTCGTCGGGGCGGGCCTGGCTGTCGCCTGGCTCCGGCTGCCGCGCCCGTTGCCCGAGACCTCGACCCGGTCCCGATCGACCGAGCAGGGGTTTGCGGACTAGCGGACTGAGGCAGGCTTCCGACTTATCGACCCTCGACAAAGAGGAGCAGAGCAATGCACGCCCACGTTGAGCACGGCCCCAAGGCTCTCGACCAACAGATGCCGATCATCCTTGCTCTTGGTCATAACGAACCCAACCCAGGCGCGGAAGTGCCGGAAGGAGGGAGCGGAGGGGAGCACCCCGCAATCGTTCTGCTCGGATGGGACGGGTCGGGGATGGAGTCCGCCGCACTCCGGCGGGACGTGATCGGGATGCTGGACCGGGTGCGTGAGACCCTTTTGGCAGAGCAGCCGGTTGCAGAGCCCGACCCCACCACGCTCCCCGCTGCCGCACCGTCTAAGGGTGCGGCGGTGCGGGAGGCCGGGCTGAGCGAGCGGGAGGTCGAGGTCCTGCGCTGGGTCGCGACGGGCATGAGCAACGCTCAGGTGGCCGAGCGGCTCTACCTGAGTCCCCGGACCGTCGAAGCCCACCTCCACCGCATCTATCGCAAGCTGGACGTTCCCAGCCGTGCCGCCGCCGTTCACTTCGCCGTCGCGCGCGGACTGGTCTAGTCACAAGAGGGTCGCAAGGCTCGCAGACCCATCGGGAAACAGGAGATCGAACATGTGCATCGCATAACACGTCAACGT
>JAUJMG010000386.1 GCA_030446955.1 Thermomicrobiales bacterium | reverse complement strand
CTGGCCGGCTGACACCTTGCCCCTCATTCAACAGCGCGTGGAAGAGCGACGAGCCACCGGGCGCCGGCGGCAGGTCGCATAGACAAAGCCCTTGGGGAGCAACGGCGGCAACCGTCCCCAAGGGCTTCATCACAGGAGCTGTGAACTCACATGCATTGTACAGCACACCCACTACGCCCCGGCTACCGGGACATGGGCACGGCCCATCTGATCGAGGAGGCCGAGTGTTGGGGCTGGGATCTGGCCTCGCTGGAGGCCGCCGCCGCTGCCGATCCCGCGTCGGTCAACTTCTTCCCCGAGTCGCGAGACTTCATTCACCACAAGCTGACCGAGATCAACACCGTCCTCGAGGAACGGCGCAACGTGCGCGGCAGCGTGTGGGCTCCGAAGTGGCCGACCAACCGCACCAGTCGCAAGATCGAACTCGAACTCATCAAGCAGGGCGTCGACCTTGTCGAGTTTGTGCAGCGCGTCACACCGACCCGGCTCCGTCGCGCCGGCCGGCAATGGGTCGGCCTCTGTCCCTTCCACCAAGAGCGAACGCCATCCTTCTACGTCGACCAGGCGAAGGGCCTCTGGCATTGCAAGGGTGCCTGCCAGCGCGGCGGCGACATCTTCACGTTCGCCATGCTGGTCTTCAACATCACCGAGTTTCGGGATGCCGTCACGTTCCTGAGCCCGATCGCCGGGGCTGGTGGCCACAATGGCTGATCCGATCCCCGGTCTCGCCTCCTTCGGTCTCCTCAATGAGTTGCTCGCCGAGCAGGCCGGCGGGTGCGATCCCGCCCGTGTCGCTGCCCTGGAGGCCGAAAACGCCCGCCTCCGTGCCCAGGTGGCCGATCAAGGGCAGACCATCACCACTCTTCGCGAGCGCGTTGTGATGGCCGATGCAGAACTCGCCATCTACCGCAACGCGAAGCTAGGGGCGGCGAAGGCGACCGCCGCAGCCGTCGCTCGGATCTTCCACGCTGAACGCCCCACGAGAGACGAGCCCGCTGGCTACCGCGTGCCCCTCGCTAAGGTCGCGGACCTGGCCGGCTTGTCCGAAGACGCCGCAAGTCGCCAGCTGACGACCCTGGCCGGCATGACAACCGAGGACGGCACGCCGGTCCTGATCAAAGAGGTGATCACGGTTCCCGAGACAACCGTCGTTGACGCAGACGGCGTGATCATCGACACCATCCCGCTGCATAAAGAGATGTGGGTCGGACCCGGCGTCGACCGCGCCGCCTTCGCCAAGACCCTCGCCACCCTGGACCCAACGAACCGCAAGCCGCACGGCGGCAAGCGCGTTCCGATGGGCTTCTGCCCCGATCACCCGAACTCCCAGGTGAACAAGCGAACCGGCTACGAGTGCGCGTCCTGCAATCAACCGATCACCACCGACACGATCCAACGTCTAACACGGGAGCAGTTCGAGGCGGAGTGGTCAGAGCCTAACCGGCAAGATGCCGGAACTACGTATAAGGGGCGACCCGCCGCCCCCCACTCGGCTCCTCTCGCTGCCTCGTCTCACCAAACCGGCAAGATGCCAGTTAGGCCCGATCCCTCTTTCGTTCCGGTCCCCGCGGAACCGGCTGGCTGGTGGCCCGCGCCGGCACCGCTCACTCCGCTCACCGACGTCGCGCACGGGAGGCGAGCGCCATGACGTGGAAGCAGCGATGAAGACGAAGACGAGACCGCACAGCCGAACGCCACCGGTCGACCTGGTGCAGCGCGCCACGTTGCAGCGGGAGCGGGAGCGGCACGCAGAGGAAGCCGGACTGATTGCGGTCGATTGCCGCGGCTGTGGGCAACCGCTGGCCGTGGTGCTGCCTGGGGCAGATTGCTACTGCCGGCCCTGTCAGACGTGGACCTCGAGCGTCCCCAGCCCGAAACGCGGGGTGCTCGCGTAATGCATGGCAAGTGCATGGGGATCAATCGGGATGGAGGCGCATGCTCCGGCCAAGCACGACCGGGCCGCAGCATGTGTGCCTGGCATGATCCTCAGCTGGCCGCAGAGCGGGCCGGGTGGCGGCAGAAGGGCGGGCAGCGTCGGAGCAACAAAGCCCGCACCGCGAAGCGGCTCCCGTCCGAGGTGATGACCATGAGCGAGCTGCAGGGCGTGTTGTGCGTCGTCCTGCGGGACGTGATCGACGGCAAGACGGAGCCGGGCATCGGGAACTGTGCCGCCGGCCTGGGGCGGGCGATCGCGGCCGTCGCCCAGGTGGCGGAGATCGAAGACCGACTGGCTGCGTTGGAGTCGGCGGCCAACCTTGGAACCGGGAGGCGAGCATGACCAACATCGACAAGCGACTCCGTGACCTTGAGGTGATCTGGCCCAAGCCGGCCAGCCCCGAGATGGACCAAGCCGCCCTTGAGCGCGCCGTGGCACGCATCGCCCAGGAGCGCGGCTTGAGCGTTGAGGACGTGCTCGCCGAGGCGGAGGCGTCCGCACGGCAAGCGGACGCAGCCGGTGCGGTCACGCCGCGCGATCACCTCGCCTTCGCCGTGGAGCGCATCGCAGAGGAGCGCGGCCTGAGTGCCGCGGACGTGATGGCCGAAGCCGAGCGGATGCTCGCCGCGGGCGAATGGCCCCCCCCAGGAGGACACCGCACCATGACCACACCGGCAGAACGCCTCACTCAAGGCTATGGCAGCGGACCCACCAACGTGGACCCCGAGGAGCGGCGGCGGCGGAAGATCGCCTCCGGCTACCGCCCCGACGCCCAGAGCGAGCGGCTGCTCGAGATCCAGCGGACCGACCCGGCCGCCTTCGCCACGTTGCCCATGACCATGCGGGCGTCCGTGGCCTACTACCGCACCGCCAAGGAAGCCGCTGAAGGGCGGCCGGCATCCAGCGGCGGCGGGATCGAGCAGCAGATCGCGGAGGCCCAGGCCGCGTACAGGAACGCTCGGAGCGTTGAGGAACGGCAGGCCTACGCCCACCGCCTGATGGACCTGCTGGAGCGACAGGAGGGGACACGATGATGACCGCGACCACGATCACCGTTGACGAGGCGGCCGCCGCACTCCAAGAGGCGCAGCGCGAAGCCGCCAAGCACGCCGAGAAGCTACGGGCCGCAGAGGAGCGGGCACAGGCGGCCCATGCGGCCATCGAAGCGGACCGCCGGAGCAAGTACCTGGCCTGGTGCCGGCGTCGCATTGAAGGGTTTGAGGAGGATCGCAAGGCGAACTGGGACAAGATCAGCGGGGCACGGGCTGCGTTCGTGGCGGCCGTCGCCGAGGGTGATCTGGTCTCCGCGTTGCAACGCTACCTCGAGTGGGGCAGCGCGGCGGGTGAGCAGAGCGCGCTCCTGACCGTCGCCCAGCACGCCGCGGCGCAGGTAGAGCCCGACCGGCGGCTACCGGAGATGAGCTACCGCCACTATCCGGCCGACTTCACTGAGGAACTCAACAAAGCGATTGAGTCCGCGAAGGCGGACCGGAACGAGGACGTGCGGGACGCCGCCCAGGCCGAGATTGAGGCCGCGATTCGGGGCGAGGCGGTCTGATGGCCCGCGACGCGATCGAGCCCGGACCAGGCAACACCTACCCCGACTTCCCCCGGCGGGCAGACGGGACCCCGGCTTGGTCCGACACGCCCGAGGCGGACGGGATCCCGGTCGTTGGACCGGGCGGCCGGCTCGTGACGCCGATGCCCCGCGGGATGCGCCACCTTCGCCGCAAGGGGGAGCGGATCGCGATCGACGTGACGCCCCGCACCCCGGACGGGACACCGATCAATCCCCCGGTGATCGTCCCCTGAGCAGGTGAGCAGAGACGCGTCCGCGGCGACGGGGCGACGGACGTGGGCCGTGCCGTGGAGAGGAGGGCTACAAGCTCCAACGCCACCGCCGGTCCCATGCGGGGGAGGTTCGCCCCCTCACCCGCCGCCGCGGGGAGCGTAGCGCCTAGATCTCAATCTCGCCTGGTCCCTCGTCGATGAGCTCCGGCGGCGGCGTCTGGATGGTGAGGGCGACGGCGATGCTGAGCGCTTCGGCCGGACTGTCCCCCCACGCCTCCGCCCACGGGTCGCGGCTCACCCAGGGGGCGACGGTCGCGGCCCAGCAGCGAGGATAGGTGCGCCCGCTGGCCAGACGCCAGACCCAGCCTTGCACGGCAAGGAAGCGACCCAGGGCGTCAAGGTCCGTCGCGTCGATGCCTTCCCGGGCGAGCAGGGCACGAGCAGCAGTGGGGTTCGGCGCATCACCGGGACGGACCGATCGGCTGGGGGCGTGGTCGGGCAGCGTGGTTGTGGTGCTCATGCTGGCCAGCATAGAGCAACGCCACCGACGCGACACCACGCCGGCGACCGACGCGCTGAACGGCCC
>JAUJMG010000385.1 GCA_030446955.1 Thermomicrobiales bacterium | reverse complement strand
TGATCGAGCGGAGCCTGCCCATGAGCATCAGAACCGCGCTGGAGTCGGGTCAGCATCTGAGGCAGATCACCTCGTCACGTCCGTCCGAGGTGCAGGGTGAATCGCCAACCTCTTCGCCGGCTGGCGCGGATGCGCTCGACGTGGACGCGCTGATCCAACCCCACATGGACGCGGCCCTGACCGCGCTCGCGGGGACAGCGCCCCTGCTGAACGGGATGACCCGCTATCACCTAGGCGACCTCGATGCAGCCTTGGCGCCGCTGCCCCAGGAGCAGACCCGTGCCGCTCGGGGCAAGCGCATGCGCCCCGCGGTGGCGCTGCTCTCGTGCGCAGCCGCCGGGGGCGATCCGAGGGCTGCTGCGCCGGTGGCGGCGGCGATTGAGCTCCTCCACCAATTCACCCTCATCCATGACGACATCCAAGACGAGAGCGACACCCGGCGTCACCGACCCACCCTCTGGCGCATTTGGGGCGTGGGGCAGGCCATCAACGCGGGTGACGCACTCTTCGGGGCCGCCCACCTTGCCCTCTATCGGCTGCGCGAGACCGGATCCTCCCCCGAACTGATCCTGCGGATCGCCGAAGCATTTGACCGGATGGCCGTGACGATTGTCGAGGGGCAGGTCCTAGATCTGGGATTCGAGGGCCGATCGGACGTCACCCCGGATAGTTACCTCGGAATGATCTCCCGCAAGACAGCCGCGATCGTCCGCTTCGGCACCTGGGCTGGCGCCCTGCTCGCCGGCTCGGACGACGCGACTGCCGAAAGCTTCGCCGCCTTCGGCCTGGCGCTGGGTCTCGGCTTTCAGGTCCGTGACGACGCCCTTGGTATCTGGGGCAGCACGGCGTCCACGGGCAAAGCGGCCGCCGATGACATCCGACGGCGCAAGCAGAGCCTGCCCGTGCTGCTCCTCCGCGACCGGGCCGATGCCTCGATCCGCGCCGAACTCCATGAGCTCTTCGCCAGTGATCGCGTGGACGATGATGGGGTGCAACGAGTGCTCGACCTGCTCGCCGCGTACGGCGTTCAGTCGGACATCGAAGATCGCATTGCCGCGCTCCATGAGGATGCCCGGGTCGCGCTGCTCGCGGCCGCCCGGCCGGGACCAAACCCGCCGCGCGATCTCCTGCTGGCCACGGTTGATGGACTGGCCGTCCGCGTCGGCTGAGCCCGATTTCCGTCGGCCGTGCTATCCTGCGCCGCTTGCCTTGGCCACCCTTGAGAACGAGGCGATCTACTCGGGGACGCGCATGGTAGAGGCGCGAGGAGGAGACATGGCGACGCTGGACCCGACGATCCTGGCCAATTTCAAACGGGACGGCTTGGTCCGCGAGGGACACTTCGCGTACCGCTCCGGTCGTCATAGTGGCGTGCTGCTGGACCGCGACCGCCTCCTAGCCGATCCGGGCTCGGCGAGCCACATGGGCTACGTGCTTGCCAAGCGCTTCTTCACCGACCATGTTGCGACGGTCGCCGCGCCGTCTATCTGGGGTGCTGGGCTCGCCCAGTGGGTGGGGTACTTCCTTGAGCCTCGGGCGAAGGTCGTCTACGCGACGCCGAAGGGTGGAGCCCTGACAATCGCCGAGAATGCCGCCGAACTGGTTCGTGATCAGCGTGTTCTGCTCATCGATAACCTGATCATCAGTGGTGAAACCCTGGGGCGCTTTGGGACGGTGATCGAGGAACTTGGCGCGGAGGTCGTCGGGGTCGGAACGCTCTGGAACAGCGGCGACGAGCGAGTCGGCGACCACACCATCTTCGGCCTCTTGAACACCCTCTACGAGAGCTACCCCGTCGACCGGTGCCCTCTCTGCGCCGAGAGTGGCCTTGCCCCGCAGATCGTCGGCTACTGACCCACGACCAACAACCAGGTCGGTAACGTGTCACACCCCGCGTCGCCGCGGGATTCCTCCAGCTGACTGACCTGGGGATCACTCCACGGTAGTTGACGGCGCTGTCGTTAGCCGCACTCGGGTGCCGGTGATACGGCTGGCGGACCGCAGGCAACACGGTAGTCAGCTGATGAAAGCGGCAACGGAGGCGCGAATGACGGACGCGGCGGACGAGGAGCGGAATTCGCAGTCCCTCGCGGACAACACCAGCAACATCCTCGAAGAAGCCCGCATGATCCTTCCCGGCACGGAGACCCTCTTTGGGTTCCAATTGATCGTGCCGTTCAATCAGCGCTTTCAGGACCAGCTCTCCACTCTAGAGCAGCGTCTCCATCTGCTCGCGATGGCCCTTGTCGCGATAGCGATGGCCATGCTGATGACTCCGGCCGTCTACCACCGTCGGGTTGAGCCCGAAGGAGTCTCCCGACGGTTCGTCCAGGTGGCGACTCGTCTGCTCACCTGGAGCACCCGGCCGCTGCTGGTGGCGATCTGCCTGGATTTCTACCTCGCGGCGAGCCTGGTAACCCGCGAGCCACTCGTCAGTGTGATCCTCGCCGTGGCGCTGGCCGGGATCTTCGCGGTTCTCTGGCTCGTGCTGCCAGCGCGGGCAGCAAATCAGCGGTGAGCCAGGGACGATGGCCAACGCGGGACACCCATGCCCGAAGAACGGGTCCGGCGAGCGGTCGCGTGACGGCCATCACGCCTCAGGAACGTGACCCGGAGCGGGTCAACGTCTTCCTGGACGGCGTCTTCGCATTCGGGCTCGGGCTTGAGCTCGCGCTGACGGAGCGGCTGGCTGTTGGGGACGAGCTGGACGAAGCCCGGGTTGGCGCCCTCAAGGCTGCGGACGAAGTCGGCAAAGCGACCAGCGCCGCGCTCAACCTCCTTGCCCTGCGCCCGCGCTCCCAACGCGAAGTGTGGGACCGTCTCCGTCAGAAGGGGTACGATCCCTCGACCATCGACGCGGCAGTTGCCAAGCTCGAAGGCTGGCGCTACGTCGACGATGCGGACTTCGCCCGCTACTGGGTGGAGAACCGGGCCGCCCACAAACCCCGAGGACGGCGCCTGCTGGAGCAGGAGCTGCGCCAGAAAGGGGTCGAGCGGGAGATCGTCCGGGAAACGCTCGACGGGGCCGAGTTGGACGAGCGCATGGCGGCCCTTGATCTCGGGCGGGCCAAGCTCCGCTCGTATGCAGGGCTCGAGCCTCCGATCGTCCGCCGCCGCCTCGCCTCATTTCTCGCCCGCCGAGGCTACGGATTCGATGTCGTCAAGCCGGTCCTGGAGCAACTGCTCGGGGAAGGCAGCGCGGAGGATAACGACGATGATCTCCCGTGATCATCCGATCTCATCGCACGATGCACCCATCTCTCCCGGGCGTGGCGCGCCCCCTTTACTGGGCACGCCATGCTCCTAGGAGTCGAGGCATCTCGGCTGGGCCAGACGAGCGTCGTCAGGACGACGGCGTGCTCTCGCTCCGCTCGGCGGCGAACCAGTCCATTGCCTCCCGCGTGATCTCTGGTGGAATAGTGTGGGGGCCGTCGAACTCACGGTAATGGACGTCGTATCCGGCACGCTGCAACTGAGGCACGATCCGGCGGCTGCAGACGTCGATTGGGAGCACCTCATCCCGCGTACCATGAGAGATGAACGCGCGGGGCGTGCCTTCCTGTCCTCCCGGAGCCATGAACCCGGGCGAGAAGGCAATGATGTGCGGGAAGAGGTCCCCGTTGGTGATGCCGACCGAAAGGGCGTAGGACGCGCCATCGGAGAAGCCCCCGACCGCAAGACGCTCAGGGTCCACAGCGTAGCGACTGAACGCTTGCGCCAGAGCCCGGTCGATGAAGGCGATATCGGCCCCGTATCCACCGAGGATGACGTCCCACGTCCTGCCCCGGGAGTCCGGCGCGAGCAGGATGAGCCCGGCCTCCTCCGCAAGCGGTAGGAGCAGATCCAGCCCGTGTCGGGCCGTCCCGCCGGCCCCGTGGAGCATCAGCGCCAGCGGCGCTGGTCGGTCCGGACGGTAGCCGGAGGGAACGAAGAGGAGACCATCGCGCCGGCCATCAAGGCCAAGCGGATGGATACCCGTGGGCCCCTCCTGCCTCGGCGCGACGGGCCGGGTCAACAGGCGCCCCTCCTCGACCGTCGGTGTCCCTTGCTCTCGTCGTCCCCTTCTCATCCCAGCGCTCCATGCTATCCGATCGCTACGAAAGGTTGTGGCGGCCACAGCGATGATCGCCGCACCCACCGACAGAAGGTGACGCCGCGAGACAGGCCGGCTGCCCCCATTGAATCCGGCTCCACTCACGTCTTGAATCTCCTAGTTCTGAATCGTCTCTGCGCGGACGGGGCATGGGTGGTGGTGCCGCGATGGACACGGTCCTCTGGGTGGGTCGCGACATCCGATGAGACGCCGCTTTCTGAGATTCCGTGATCTCGACCCTATCCTGTC
>JAUJMG010000072.1:4695-14498 GCA_030446955.1 Thermomicrobiales bacterium | reverse complement strand
ACCGGATAACGCCGGGCGATTTCTAGCGTGCGGTCCGTCGAGTTCCCATCGACCACGATGATCTCCCGCGGGTTCTCGCGGGCAATCGACGCCAAGCACTCGTCAATGAACTGCTCGGCGTTGCGAACCGGCACGATGACAGAAAGATCCAGCATCGGACGAGCCACCTTCCTGTTGCTTTACGACCTAATAACGAGTCAACGTTTGGCAGAGGGAATGGGCCGGACTCGACCATGGGGGCGCTCAGATCGTGGCGTCGTCAGGTCGTTCGCTGATCGGCTTCTCGTTCCGCTCTGGATTACCTACAAACCCTGCAAGGCGGAAGGCGTGCATGGTTATGCGAAGTGGCCAGGTGGTTGAGCATTCCCGGTCAACGGTGCCTAACCATGTGACCGTGCCGAGTCGTGAGCGTCGTTCCAATCCCTGCATCCACGAGGTGAGTGACCTGGACTCATAATGCGTCATGCCTTCGTGGCAATCGCTGCTGCCTTCGTCTTTGAAGGTCGCTCCTGCCTCTGGCACGAAACGCCAGCTGTAGTCGTCTGGCTGCAGAGTGAGCGCCAGGACGCCATAGGTGTGACCTTGGCGGACCTCGCTAGTGGATCGAGCCTGTTTCCTTCTCGACGGGGTCGAGCGATTTGCCGCTAGCCCCAACCACAAATTGGCGTAGTCCAAGAGCCTCGTCACGCTCGCCGTCGGCGTCCATGGGCGCCAACCGTTAGTAGTCATGATTATGGGCAGTTAGGATCACCTCGACGCCCGGCTCATAAAGCAGGTCCCAGAGTGGATCAACACGCTCCTCGTCGCCGTGGCAGGGGCTGGAGCTGTAGCGAGGTTCGTGCCAGAACGCTAGAGTGCAGGAGCTCGTGCTGTATGCCAAATCCTCTTTGAGCCTCTCATATTGTGGGCTCCCACGACCGCATCCACCGGCATCGGCTTCGTTGCAGTACCTGTTGAGCGCCCCAATGTGCCACGCGGCGAGGTCGAAGCTGTACCAGGTCTGTTCCGGTGACGGGCCTGCTCGCTCACCCCAGTAATCACGGTAGCCACCACTGCCGTAGCTGTCGTGACTCCCACCGGCGGTGGGATACGTGATCTCCTTGAACGCTCCCCAACTTATATCGTAAGACTCACGGTACTTAGCAGGCGTTCCGTCCTCATACTGAAAATCACCCAGCCCCAGCACAACGGTAGGAGCGATGTCGTGCACTAGGGCCGCTGTCTGAAGCTGATGGCACTCCTTCGCCGTCCCATGTCGGTCGTTGAACGGCCCCTTTGTCGAATCACACGCGATGTCCCCTGCAGCGACCACAGTCATCGCCGGCTCCTGAGCGTCGTGGAGCGGCGTGAGCCGCGTCACTGAGGCGGTGGGTGACCCGATCGGCTCCGCAGCATCAGGCCCTCCCAAGTTCGCGGCGGGCGTGGCTGTAGCATCTCCAACGGCAGTCAGTGTTAGGAGCAACACGACGAGGGGGTCATGACCGATATTCTGAATGGCACCAGTCGCCCCTGGTTGCACGAGCGTTGCACCTCCAGCCGTTAGCGTGGATTCCGTGGCCGGGGTCGCTGTCCCACCCGCTTGCGCTGTGCCGGGAAGTTCCTCAGCAAGCCCCCCGCGAACGACCCTCTGTTCCTCGCGGCCCGACGTCAAGCCCAACGTCCCCGCCTCGATTGCGAGGAGTTCCGGGCCGATTGCCTCGTGCGCGGGGAGACCGGCGCCGGGCGCCAGGGTCAGTCGTGTCAGGGTGATTTGAGCTTGTCCGGATGGCACCGCCGTGTCGGCACCATAGCCCACATCGAGGAGCTGCATGGTGACGCCTGGCGGCAGCTCTTGGGGGGCCACTCCAGCGGGTGGCCAGGGCGGACCACCCCCCTCCGGCGCTGGAGGGGTGATCGCCACCGCAAGTAATGAGGCGGCGAAGCCGGCTTCATTACGCACCTCGTGCCGAGTGTCGGGGGGTATCACGAGTTGGTCGCCCGTATGCAGGGTGAACGCGAAGATACCGGGCCCTAAGACCTCCACCTTCGGAGTGCCCGGTGTGGCAGGTGTGAGAAGCTCAGCCAACTCTTCCGCTTCTTCTGCCAGTTCTTCTTTGCTTTCCTCTTCTGCCTCGCCATAGATTTGAACGGAAAGGGTTCCAGACTCCAAAGTCATCAGCCCTGGACCTGGGATTGTCACATTGGAGAAGCTCGCCCCTGGATCGTAGGTGAAGCGCGCCATGGCGATGATGGCGGGAGACGGGGGGAGTGAGGCAAGGGTCGCCCGCAGCAGCGGCTCAGATGTGATCCCCTCCGGAAGAGCTCCCGGCGTGACGCTAGGCCCGGTGGTTGCCTCTTGTGCACTGATCGGCGCTGCGGTCGCGGCAATGAGGAAGCTGCATGCGACGATGCTGACGAGGCCTGGGGCCGTGCCACGCCAGACTGAGGCGAGTAGTCCCCGCGCTCTGGAGCCAGCGGTCGTTGCAACGCCTCCATCGGGAACCACGGCCAATTCCACGACTGGAGATCGCTCCCGGCGCGACCGCTGGGGAATTTGGTGGAGGAACTTCGTCCTTGGCATGACGAGAAGCCGTCGCGGCATGGTGACTCGCGCCATCCCGCGCGGCCGCAGCCGCGATCCACCCCTGACCGGGCTGAGGCGGATCTCCGGCCTCGGACGTCTGCTCACCCATTGTGCCTGCGCAGTCCTCCGGATCTCAACCGGGGTCAGGGCGTGTCCTGCGCCTCGGCGGTATCGCCACACCGCGAGGCCTCCAAGAACGGCCCAACTGCCTACCGCCTGGAGGCCAAGATGATCGAGCCATAGTGACCACCGTGCGGTCAGCGGGTCTCCGGGCCACCAGCCCCCCGGCCCACTGAGAGTTCCGAGCGCAGCAAACCCAGCCGCCGTGCTTCCCGGCTTACCATGACACGAAGTGCTTCCTGAGTCAGCGACGGCTCCGGTTGCTGTCAGGAACTGCCAGGAGTAGCCGGTGGAGGTGAGGGTCATGCTGATCACGCCAATCGACCGCACCCGGGCCTCGCTGGTAACTTTGGGGGTGGTTCGGAAACTCTGCCCGCCCTGCTTGCCGCCAGTCCCGATGACGAACTGGCGGACCCCGCTCACGTCGTCTTGGTTGCCGTTCGCGTCCATTGGCGCGAACCGCTCATAGTGGTGGTGGTGGCCAGTGAGCACCACCTCAGCGCCATAGTCGTAGAGGGCTTGCCAGAAGGGCTGCACCCTCGTCTCATCGGCGGCGTTGGAGGAGGTGAAGCGCGGGGTGTGCCAGAAGGCCAGCGTGCAGGAGTTCGAGTGGGTTGCGAGGTCGTTCCGCAGCCAAATCTCCTGGGGCGACCCAACGGCGCAGCCGCCGACCTGGGAACAGTTGTCATTGAGGGCGATGAGGTGCCAGGAGCCCACATCGAAGCTGTAGTAGCCCCGGCTCGGATCCCCGGCCGCAGACCCAAAGTAGGCGAAGTAGTCCTCGCCCCGGGTGTTGACGCCGGCGGGGCAGTACGACTGGCCCGTGTTGTACTCGTGGTTCCCGGTCGTCGGGAAGATCTTCCCCTTGAACCGGCCCCAGGTCGGTCCAAAGTAGGTGTCGTAGTCCGCTATTTCGGAGCACTCGTACTGGATGTCACCAAGAGCCAGCACCGCGTCCGGGTTTGCGTTGAGGATGAGGTTTGAAGTCGCTTCCTGCTTGCAGTCTGATCCCCCTGTGGCATTGCAGGCGATGTCTCCCGCCGCCATAACCAGCGTGGTGGTGCCATCGCCGGATGTCTCCGTGGCCGTCGGAGCAGCCGTGGGAGTCGGCGTCGGCGTGTCTGTGGTTGCGGTCGCCGTAGGTGTCGGCGTGGGCTCCTCAGTGGACGTCGAGCCGTCCGCAAGCGTCAGCACCAACTCGGGCCGGTTGGACGAGCTTTCTTTGCTGGAGACGACGATGGCGTCGGAGGAGGGGGTGATCAGGGCAACGCTATAGGTGCCATCACCACCGACGAGCGATGTGACGTCGTATTCAACCCAGGTGTTGACGGGAATGTCGCCCTTGTCGTCCATCGCCGTGGCTGCACGGGCCGGCCGCGTGTTCCAGGTGAGTCCCGCCTCGGTCCAGGTGTTGTCGGCCGCGTACACGGCCGGGCCGTTGACAGTCCCGTTGGTGGCGTAGAGGCGCAACTTAGCGTTCTGGACGCCGCTAGTGCCCCCACTCACCGTGAACCTTAGATAGCTCTCTGTGGCCGGACTGTAGTCCGCGACCAGATCTGTAGTAGTGCCGTAGTTCTTGGTCGGGTAGTCGGCTAGCACCTTCGCGTCGGCATCGGCGGGGAAAGTGAGGGGGCCGGAGACCGGGGCCGGGGTCGGGGTCGGGGTGGCCGTCGCCGTCGGTTCCGGCGTGGCCGTCGGGGTCGGGGTGGCCGTCGCCGTCGGGATCGGGGTCGAGGCGATGAACTGGGTATCCACCATCACGTCGTCGAAGGCCATATCGTAGGTCTTTCCGGTCCCGTTCTCGCCCACCTGAATAGTGTCCATGGGCGTGGTGCCCAGTGACTCCGTCTTGCTAAGCTCGTTAACCTTCGTGCCGTCGTACCAGACCTCGACCCGGCCACCAGCGCCGTTGACGAGCGCACGGACCTGGACTTCATGCCAGGCTCCTGTGCTTACCGCAACTTTGCTTGTCGTGGTCCGGCCGGTGAGGTCGTTCCGGTATCCAAGTTTGCCAGCCCCTGTGACGTACAGACCCACGAGCGACTGGTTGCCGATGCGGAATCGAAGGAGGTAGACCGTGTTGTTGGCCTGGTTGATGATCTTAAACCTGACCCGGTAGTACAGATCGTACTGCGCCGAGCCGATATCCGTGCGCGCAAAGGTGCGGAGGCCGGTACTCGTCCCCCGGGCGGCGTAGGTGCCGCTCAGCACCTCCTGCTGCTGCACGCCAAGCCCCTGTATCACCGTCCAACGGGACAGGTCACCCGTCTCGAAGCCGTCGATGAACGGGGCCCAGGTCGGCTCGATAGTCCAGGTGTAGCTGGCGGGGCTTGGATCGACGTTGCTGGCGGCGTCGACAGCCCACGCGTCGAAGGTGTGGACGCCCGCGAACAGGGCTTCGTAGCTCGTGGGCGAGGCGCAAGCGACGGCTTGGCCGCCATCGAGGGAGCAGAGGAACGTGGCGTTCGGGTCGTCCGACGAGAACTCAAACACTGCCGTAGAGCTGTCGGTCGGGTCGGCTGGACCTGAAGTGATCTGTGTCTCCGGGGGAGTGGTGTCGGCCGTGGTGACGGTCCAGGTGTAGCTGGCGGGGCTTGGATCGACGTTACCCATCGCATCAACGGCTGACACGTCGAACGTATGGCTCCCATCGGCCAGACCCGAGTAGGCGGTGGGCGAGGTGCAGGTCGCGAAGGCCGCAGCGTCAAGGGAGCAGAGGAACGTGGCGTTCGGGTCGTCCGACGAGAACTCAAACACTGCCGTAGAGCTGTCGGTCGGGTCGGCTGGACCTGAAGTGATCTGTGTCTCCGGGGGAGTGGTGTCGGCCGTGGTGACGGTCCAGGTGTAGCTGGCGGGGCTTGGATCGACGTTACCCATCGCATCAACGGCTGACACGTCGAACGTATGGCTCCCATCGGCCAGACCCGAGTAGGCGGTGGGCGAGGTGCAGGTCGCGAAGGCCGCAGCGTCAAGGGAGCAGAGGAACGTGGCGTTCGGGTCGTCCGACGAGAACGCGAATTCCGCCGTAGTGCTGTCACTCGGATTAGGCGGAACCAAGTGGAGTTGCGTCTCCGGGGCTATGACACTCGGCTCCTGAATCACCGCTGTTACTGACTGTAGAGGAGCCACGGAGATCCCCAATAGAAGTAACAGCAGGCATCCAATGAAGGTGCGGTTAGCCTGCCACAAGGCTCGCATTGACGATCCCCTTGTCTACGCAACTGCGGAATGCCCTACCCATTGGCGCTACTCGCGGGGTATCTGGAACGACTCGGTTGCCTGCCAGTGCGCTATTCCCACGTCCCCTCTCGCCTCACTTGGTCGCCCCTGGTATCACCGCGGTCAAGGGCGTCAGACGTGCATCGGCCTGACGCATCGAACGAACTGTCCTCAAGGTTCTGTAGGCAACGTAGCATAGACCCTTCGGGTGATAAGAGGAAGGGGGGAAACACCTAAGCGAATGAGAGTATTTTGCAGGTCAGTGGTCGTCAGACGGCCGGCTGAGGCCTCTTCCCGTGTAGGCATTGGGAATGCAGGAGATTTCCTATGATCACCGAACCAACCCGTTACGCCTTTTCAAATACTTCTGTCGATGGCCCGGCCATCACAGGAAGGATCCCGAGGGGTGGCCTCAGCCCTCGGGATCTCGTCACAGCGGTTAGCGAACCCCAAGTGCAACGGGAGCGGATAAGTCTGTAGACCGGGAGAAACCGTTCGCCGCCCCCGCATGGCGCGCGCTCGGGACGTTGGACTCTAGAATCCCGCTCAGGGCCAACACCTCCTGAATCTGCTCGACGATCACGTCGGAGGCTTGGTCCGCCGACATCGACTGGGGAACCTGGAGGAGGAAAACCGGCTTCCCCTCTAGCGCCCGGTCGAGTACGGCCGCCTTATCCCGGAAATACTGTTCGATCGGCAGCAGACTCGCCGCCCCGAGGGCGGTGATCGCCTGTTGCGACTGGGGCGTAATCTCCGCATGGAAGTTGCCGATCAACCGCGACACCATCCAGCGCTTGTCCTTCTCCCGCAGCACCGGTGAGGACCCGTCGTAGCGTTCCAGGAAGATCGCGGTCGCCAACGGCGCGGCGGTGGAGATCCTTGCCTCCGGAAAGGCGTCACGGGGGGCGACCATCATGTGTTCCGGAGACCACTTCCGGGTCACGCGGGCCAGACGCGGGTACTGAGTCACGACAGGATGGACCAGAGTCGTCAGCCGACCGATAGGCTTTGAGAGCCGGGGCGGCACCAGGGGCTTGCGCTTGTCCCGGAAGAGGTGGGGGTAGATCGGCCGGTGATGGGGCTTGATGAACATGGGCTTCGCATAGCCGAGCAGCGTTGCGTTCTCGGACAGGAATGCCCAGTCGTCACCCATGAACCCGACGCCGTCGAGCTTGAGGAGCTTGGCGATAGTGCTGGTCTTACCAACCCCGCCCCAAGCGGGCAGGCAGATGCCGTGGCCGCGGTACTCCACCGTTGCGGCGTGGATCCAGGCAACATCACGCGTCGCCAGCACCCGGTCGATCAGGGGCAGTACCCAGACCAACAGCTCCCCCCGGCCATTCAGGCGAAACCCGTCCTCGTCGAGGATGATTTGCACCTTGGCCGGGCTGATATAGACCATGCTGTCCGTGTACTGATAGGTGTCTTCGCCGTACGCCACGCCCTGTAGCGGCTCCAGATTGCCAGTAACGGTCAGATCGTGGTGATTCAGACCGCTGGCGAGGAAGGGCTCAAACATGTCCTTCAACAGTGAGGCAGTCGGGGCGTCCTCAGCAACCCGCATCGTCGCGCAGTTATGGAAATTGAACTCGATCCACTTCTTCATCTCCTGTCCTCGATCTCCTTGTCATGACTGCCATCCGCCGTGCCCGCCGAGCATACCGCGCCGGTGGACCTGTTCGATCACCCGGCCGCTGCGCTGCTCACCGAGCGGCGTTCCCTTGCCGTGGAGGCTTTCCCGACGAGGTAGCCCGCCGTCGTGATCGCCAATCCAGCTACGATTGAACCTGATCGCGCCAGCCTTGCCGGGTGCCGACAGAGTAAGGCCTCGGCGGTGCTCCGCGCGACCCCCTGGGGCAGGGTGCGGAACGTGTAGGTTCGTTCCGATGCAAGCCCGTCCGCGTTGCCCACGAGTCGGGACACCAGGGCCTTCGAGAGCCCTTCGGCATAGCAGCGTCGGCGGAAGTAGCTCCACCGAGCTCGACTAGCCGGAACCCGGTGATGCACCTGCGCCCGCGGTTCATAGAGGAACACCCGCTCTGGCCAACTCCGACGGGCGCGGATACAGAGCTCGGTCTCCTCGCAGCCAACAGGGTGTTCGCCGACACGACCAATACCGCTGCGAAACCCCCCAGTCACCTCCATGACCTCCCTGCGGAAGGACATATTGGCACCGATCAGGTTGCGGACCGGGGCGGTAACCCGTGGCATGCCTCGGTAGCTGCAGCCCACCACCCAATCGAACTCATCTGGGAACCAATCCGGTCGCCCACCTGCCCACAGCGGCGCAATCGCCCCGCCGACTCCAAGCACCTGCTGATCCTTGTAGTGCTCCGTGAGGCGGCTCAGCCAGTCCGGCGCGGCGAGTGCATCGTCATCTAAGAAGGCAATCACCGTCGAGTTCGCAGCCGCGGCTCCACTGTTTCGCGCCCCGGAGAGCCCCCGCTCCTCTCGGTTCTCGACCAGCACCACGCCCGGGATTTGCGTCCGCGCCCGCTCCAACAGGCGGGTATTGTGGTCAATCACGAGGATGATTTCCCGGGCGGGGATGGTCTGCACCCGCACCGAGTCGACCGCCGCGATCAAGTCGCGCCAGCGGTCCTCAGAGTAGGCGCAGATCACCACCGACACATCCGGCACGCGAACCGTCATGATCCCTTCCCGCCTGCCAGTGACCGACCTATGTTAATCACCGACTGTTTGGTCTATCCCCCCTGGGATTGTCGAGTACGCAGCAGTGTAACTAGATTGCAGGGTCCTGGATCCATCGCCACCGAGCGGGAGCACCGACGCCCATTCACGTCGAGCCTCGCGCCACGCTTCGCGGCCGAGCGCCTTGAGCACCCGCCAGCCATCCGGGAAGGTCCGCAGGTTGCTCTCGCCGTGGATGCGCTCGGCCTCGAAGCTTGGCACCTCTGCCACCCGCAGCCCGACCTCCAGCGCCCGCACGTTCATCTCGGTCTCGATCTCGAAACCGTCCGCCGTGAGCGCCAACTCCGGCAGCACTCGGCGCCAGAATGCCGCGTAGCCATAGCAGAGATCGGAAAAGCGCCCACCGAACAGGACGCGCACCACCTGAGTCAGTCCCCAGTTCCCGGCGCGACGCAGCGCCGTCATGTCGGCGGTGCCGCCCCCTTGCGTGAAGCGCGAGCCCTTCACAAAGTCGGCCCCAGCCAGCAACTGGCCGACGTAGGCGGGGATCTCAGCTGGGTCCATGGAGCCGTCGGCGTCAAGCATGACGACGATGTCCCCGGTGGCGGCGGCAAAGCCGCTCCTCAGCGCCGCCCCCTTTCCCCGGCCCACTTGCGAGACAACTCTTATGTCCCGCAAGAGTGCGCGCGCCACATCAACCGTGCCATCGGTCGAATGACCGTCAACCAGCAGGACCTCATCCACCCACTCGGGGATTCGCGGGAGCACGTGGGGCAGGTTCTTCGCCTCGTTCATCGCCGGGATCACGACGCTGACACGGTAGTGAGTCAGCCACCCCCGGTCTGATTCCCTCGTGACCCCCACGTCGTGCACCTGCCCGAGTGGAACGAGTCGGATGGCACTGGGATGAGCCGAATGTGCGAGCATTGAATCTCTCCCGAGCTGCATAGGGCCAGTTGGTCGGGGACCAGGACGGTCCTCATGGCACCGCCGTGACGCGGGGTCTAGGACCAAAGTACTAATGAAATATGAGACCTAGGACCTAATGATAGCCCGTTTGGGTAAATGCCCATCCCCGAAAATAACCGATTCTTTCTAGTTGTAAAGAGGGAGAGAACTCTAGCTGGAATGAGCTAGGAGCGCGTGCTATCGATGAGCGCGAGGATCGTGCCGAACTCCACCTTCGACTGGCCGGTGGTGTCCGTCGACACTCCATACCGCGCCCGATTCGCCGTCCGGGTACAGCAGC
>JAUJMG010000072.1:0-4595 GCA_030446955.1 Thermomicrobiales bacterium | reverse complement strand
GTGGTGTCCGTCGACACTCCATACCGCGCCCGATTCGCCGTCCGGGTACAGCAGCATCCAGCTTGTCGCGTCGGTCAGCACCGCCAGCGTGAGCCGGCTGCACATCACCACCTCCGGACGGAGGCGCGTGACGACCCCGTCAAGGTCATCCGGGTCGACGGTAATCACGTCGCATTCAGGCCGCAGGAGAAGGAGGGCCGCCGCGATCACCTCACGGTAGGAGCGCGGCTCGTTGGCCACGAGGATGCGCATCCTTCCCATCCCTTCCTATTTCCTGCACGGCATCATGCGGAGAGATTACGCGGTGGTGCCAGGCGCGAAGGTCGCCCCTTGACACGGTCGGAACACGTCTTGATCTTGGATCAGGCCCCGTGGTTTGGCATCCCCTAAATGATTGGAAAACCGGTGGCTCATTTCAGCCAGTGACTGGTCGTCCCGGAAGCGGAGAGCGGTGGAGTGTCTGCCTAGCTGAGGCGCTGGGAGAGCAGTGACTGCAGCGGCTACGTATGCTGGTAGGGAGTGGTGACGATCCTGCGGTGGCGTTGTCATCTGAGCCCGTCACAAGGCAGGGCTTCGTGCAGCGGCTGAGCCTGGGAAGCCACGGCCCACAGGATCGCTGTCCCCGTCGTCCACGGGGAGGAGGCCGCGCTGGTCTCTCTCCGCATCCGTGGACCCTGTGGTCGGTCGCGCTGACCGGCGCAAGGGGCGATTGCGAGCCTGGCAGTCAGGTGATCGTGATTGCGCCGTGACGCACTGCAAAGACGAGGGCTTGCAACCTGGAGTCCACGCCAAGTTTGGCAAGAATGTTGACCATATGCGTGCGTACCGTCTCGGTGCTGACGTTCAAGCAATCCCCGATCTGTTTGTCGCTCAGTCCTTCACCCAGCGCCTCTAGCACCTGCCTCTCCCGCTGCGTCAGCCGGCTAAGCGCCGCTTTCGCCCCCCAGTCCTCCTCGCGCCGTCGCGCGGCGCTCCGGAGGAGTTCGATAACCTCACCCGGCTCGAACAGGGGCTCCCCAACGCTTACGCGGCGCACTGCATCAATGATCTCGACGACGGGACTCGACTTGTGTAGTACACCGCTGACGCCGCCTTCCACTGCCCGAGCCTGATCTGCCCTGCTGCCGCTCGCTGTCAGCACCAGCGCAGACCCGTGTGGATTGGCGGCTCTCAGATCGCGGATCAGATCCACTCCGTCCCCGTCCGGCAGGTCTAGATCGACGAGGGCAACGTCCACGCCATTTAAATGCCGTCGCGCTTCCGCCAGGGAGTCCGCTTGTCCAACGACCGAGAAGCCCGACTCCTGGGAGAGCATGAACGCCATCGGTTGCCGGAACGCGTCATGATCATCAACGAGCAGGAGACGGATCATCAGACGATCTCCAGGTCGAATCCGAACACCGACCCTACCCCCGGCGTCGACTCCACCGTCAGGTCGCCGCCGTGCGCCCGGGCGATCCGCCGCGACAGGTAGAGCCCTAATCCGGTACCGGGTCTCCGTCGACCACGCTCATCGCGACCGCGCGCGAACTTCTCGAAGATCCGCCGGAGATCGTCTCGATGGATCCCGGGGCCATGGTCAACGACTTCAATCCGGATCCGGTCGCCTCGTCGAGAGGTGCGGAGTTCGATGGACGAGTCATCTGGGGAGTATTTGGCGGCATTGCCGATCAGATTCCGCAGAACCTGACCGACCCGCTCCCGATCCGCCCGGACAAGCTGATGGGTTGTGATCAGCGTGACAAGTTGGTGCCTGCCAGGCAGTGTCTGGTTAAACGCGGCGGCGTCTGCCAGCAGCACAGCGACCGGCACCGCCTGGGGCCGGATGGTGAAGTCGTTTCGCTCGGTTTTGGCAATCACCTGCACATCCTGAACGAGGGCCTGGAGCACCTTCGCCTCGCTCCGAATCATCGCCAAGCCCCGGTCCTGGTCGTCGCGTCGCAGTTGCGTATGAGTTAGCATGTCAGCCAGTCTACTGATGGCGGCAATCGGGGCGCTTAATTCATGGGCGACCATAGCGGTGAAGTCGGCCTTGAGGATCGCGAGGTCCGCCAGTCTGTTGGAAACCTCCTGTGCCGCCGCCAGCAGAGCCGCTCGTTCCTCCTCTACTTGCCTCCGCACCGTGATGTCCCGAGTGATCTCCATGATGGCGGTCGGCTGCCCTTGTTCATCCCGCCGGAGGACCCTCCGGCACTCCACCACGATCCGGTTCCCCGAACGACGAGTCTGCTCAAGTTCGCCCTCCCAGTGCCCCATCTGGAGGAGTTCGCTCTCCATCTTGACCACCGGCTGGGGCAACCGGGTTTGCAGCAGATCGTCACAGACTCGTCCGACGGCCTCATCCTTCGTCCAGCCGTACATTTCCTCAGCCCCGCTATTCCAGGACAGCACCGTGCCCGTGGAGAAATCGCGGACGAGGATGGCATGGTGAGCAAGTTCCAGCAGTTTGACCTGATCGCGTAGCGAGGCCACCTGCTCTTCCAGATCTTCCTTCACCTGCTCACGATCGGCGAGCTGGCGCTTCATTAGGGTATTTGCCGCGGTGAGGTCGATGGTCCGCTCCTCGACGCGTCGCTCCAGTTCGGTGTCCATCTGCCGCAAAAGTTCGGCAATTCGGGTGCGTTCTGAGATGTCATGGACAATTGTCGAGACAGCGATGATTCGCCCTCCCTCGTCGCGGATTGGGACCGAGACCACTATTACGTTGATCTTCTGGCCGTCCTTTCGGATCCAGACGGGGTTCGATTGCTCGATGCACTCTCCTCGCCACAGCCATGCGTTGCTGTGCGGGTGATGTCCGGTCCGGTCTGCGGGGATGAGAAGAGAAACCGGCCGGCCTTGAATTTCCTCCGCCGTGTAGCCAAAGAGGCGATGTGCTCCTCGGCTCCATGTCAGGATGATGCCGTCCAACGTGGAGCTGAAGATCGCGTCGTTCGAGAGCTTCTTGAACGCGGCCAAGTGGAGCAGGTCCGCCTCGGCCTGCTGGCAAGCAGTGGCATCGCGAGCGTTGAGGACGAACTCGGTCGCGGGTACGTCTCCAGCCAGGCAATCTGCGGTTGTCAGCAGACAGCGCCAGGTGCCATCGGAGCAACGGAACCGAAGATCTATAGTAGGCCGGCAATCTGTCCTTAGCCTTGCCAGGGCGAGGGCCTCGCTGAGTTGGGGTAGGTCGTCGGGGTGCACGAGGTCGGAAACCTTTGACCCTCTCAGACCGTTCGGCCGATGGCCCAGCACTTCTTCGACGACGGAGTTGGGGTATCGAAGCGTGCCATCGGACGCCAGGACGAAGATGATGTCTGCTGCTCTCCGGACCACGACCTGAGCGTGCTCCTCAGCCTGTCGCCGCGGCATCTCTCCGAGCATCTGATCGACGACACCCTTGTTGAGCTTGAGCATCTGGTCACCGCGAATGGGGGATGTATGGACCTCACGGTTGTTGCTCGCTCCGCGCTCGTCTGGACGAAAAGCTCTAGTCATGCTGTCCCACCCCCCGCTAGCGTGAGAGTTGGCACGCGCGGTGAACTCGCGGTCCTCCGGACGAACGAGCTCGTGGAATTCAGTACCTGGTTTGGAGATGCCCGAAGGGCCTTCACCAAGGGCCAGCCTCAGAGATTCGCCGCCCACCACAGCGTCGTTTAGGATGTCCAGTGAATAGCAAGGGGCAGGCCCATTTGAGGTACCAGCACGGGGTATCTGCTCCCCGGGTTCGTAACCGCCTCCGACAATTCCAGGCAATAACTGGTCGTGTTCCATGGTGCAACAACCTCATGACGTCCAATCAGGTCTGGAGCATGCCTCGCAAATCACCCGCAAAAGTGGGGATCGATGCCAAGACCGTCCCGTCCGTCAGCGGCGAGACAAACCTCCGTGCCTATGAGCGTTCTCGACATGAAGAGTTGGTGCTCTTGTGCTGATTGCGAGTAGGGATCTCTGAGGGTAGAGATGTTACCTATCCGTTAAGGCTATACCATATGGGGGAGAAGAGGGAGAGGGGAGACACCTATGCGATAAGAGGAAATTCACCTATGAAAAGGTCAGGCCCCGCAACTGGAGGGGATCTTCCATCTGTACTCCTAGCCTTCTCGGGTAACAGATACGATCATCTGTCTTAGCCCCAAGGAGGAGCACCATGACGGCCGATGAGAAGATCGCGCGGCCGCGGTTGAGCGTGCTCTAGCTAGCCGACGCCCTGGGCAACGTCGGCGAGGCGTGTCGCAATCGCGGCATGACGCGGATCCAGTTCTACGAGTACAAGCGCCGGCTCCAGGCCCATGGCTTGGCCGGGCTCGAGGACCTGCCCCCGATCCACAAAACGAACTGCAGACGACGCCGGAACTCGTGGTCGAACGCATCCTGGCGCTCTCCTTGGAGCATCCCAGCTGGGGCTGCTGCCGGCTGGCAGCCCTGCTCAAACTGGAAGGGACGCCGGACAGCTCACCGACGGTCCAGGGCATCCTGACCAAACACGGGATGGCGACCAAGGACGACCGGCTCCTCAAGTTCAAGTAGCGGTCGGCGAGAGAGTCGGTCTCGTTGACGGCCGAGCAGGTTCGCCTCATCGAGCGCGCCAACCCCGCCTTCGCCAAGCGCCACGT
>JAUJMG010000384.1 GCA_030446955.1 Thermomicrobiales bacterium | reverse complement strand
TAGGTGGTCGCGTACGCCAGCTCCGCCCACCGCTGTCCCACGACTGGGATGCCCTCTGAGAGGAACTGGTCGATCTGGACGGTTTGTGCGTGACCTCTAGGGTGTCAGCAGCTCTCCCTGGACCGGGCTTGGTGTTGTCACGGTCTCGACCTGCATAGCTGTGTGAGGAGCCAGTGGGCGGGTGACAAGCCAGACCCCGATGAGGATCAGCCCCCCTCCGGCAATTTGCACCCAAGTGACCGGCTCGCCAAGGACGACGGCGGCAGCGACGACCCCGACGAGCGGGTTCAGGTTGGCGAAGATGGCCGCCTGTCCTGCCTCCAGCTGCCGCAGCCCAAACGCCCAGAGCACAAATGCCAAGGCGGACGCAACCGCGCCCAAATAGAGGAGCCCCAGCAGGTCGACCGCGGTCGGCCGACCCATCCCGCGCAGACCCAACTCGACCGCGCTCGGGGGCATAAGAAAGACCAGGCCGAAGATCGCCACGCCGCTCACGAGCTCGAGCGAGCTGTCGCCCCCGTATGCCCGTCGACCAAGCACCAGGTAGACGGCAAGCCCGAGGGCGCTCAGCAGCACCAGCCCATCTCCGATCGCCGAGAGGCCCAAGCCGGCGACGGAGCCGCGCAGGACCACCGCCGCCACGCCGAGCAGCGAGAGGCTCACCCCGAGCAGCCGCTGGCCACTGAGGCGCTCGCCGAGAGCCGGGGCGGCGACCAGGACGGTGAAGATCGGGATGCCGCCGTGAATGAGCGCCCCGTTGGCGGCATCCGTGTAGATCAAACCGAGATTCTGGCAGGCGTAGACGGCCAGGACGCCGACGAGTCCCATCACGGCGGTGGTACGGTTGAGGATCGGGCGTCGATCCAGCCACGCCATTAGGAGCAGGAGCACCAGCACGGCAATGGCGAACCGGATGCTGGCGAGCGTGAGCGGGGGGATGCGCTCGAGCATCGACTTGGTGGCGACGAACGTCGTGCCCCAGATGGTGTTTGCTGTCAGCAAGGCAAGCACCGCCCACGTGCGGGGCGAAAGGACTGGGTGCCCGGTCAACATCGGCATGCCTCCTGGTTGGTCTACTCGATCCGGCGACATCGCGGCCGCAGCCAGCATCGCCCCCGCCATCATCACAGGCGGCTGATTGCTGCCCTGTGGGTAGGAGGATAGGGAGCGGTTGTTCCAAAAAGGTTCCAACGATGCCAGTGCCACGACAGCCACTTCGAGGCGTCCAATTCGAAGGGAGCGACCAGCTGGAAGCGGGCGGAATCCACGCCGTCGGGGTGACCGAAGCAGGCTTCAAGGCCGCGTTGCCGCAACTGCTCGAAGAGCGCCGCCAGTAGGATGTCACGGAGCAGGTTAGTCAGTCGCGCCAGTTCACATCGAGCCGGGTACGCCGGCTCATCTAGAGGTCGTCAGGAGCAAGCCCGGACCGGTAAGGATCCGGGCTTCTCCGTGCCTCTCGGGCGACCGGCTCCTGTGCCATGTGGGGTGCGAGTACCGCTAGGCCGTCTCCCGTATCGCCGCAGTACTACGGAGCGCCACGGCGACCGGTGCCTAGCGATCCCGTCTCGTCGCGCCGGAGTTGTCGGCTTGCAAGTTGTAACCCCCGAATCGCTCGAACCGTATCCCGCCGTCTCCCCGGATATGGCAGGCAATACCGGGGCTCTGCGTTCAAGGTCGGCTGATCGTTGACCTTTATGTTGTCGTGTGCGACGATGTTCCTACCCCACACCGACAACCTATTCTCATGTTAGGAGCGTTGAATGATCCCGGAGAACGAGCGCCCAAGCGGCGAGAAGTCGTTCGATTACAACTTCGATGAGCGGGAAGAGAAGGCCCTGCGCTTTCTGAAGTACCGCCGCGAGAATTTTGGCTACGAGAGCTTCAACCGGAACGCGCATGACTTTGACTTGCTGCCCAAGACCTTCAGCAAGCTCTATCTTGATGGAAGTCCGTGGAAACGCCTGAATGTCGACTCCGTGAAGCATTGGGCCATGGACAATGGGATGAGCGAGGAAATCGCCGACGAGATGGGCTACACCTGCGAAATCGTCTATCACACGCTCATCTACGTGGGCAAGATATCGCGTAACGTTGGCTAGGCAAGTCAGTCCGCCGCCAGAATGAGACACCCCCTGCCACAGCGAGCGTGGCTGCTACGCGCAAGCTTGACGTACCCGTGTCTCTTCCTCGTTTACCTGCCTTGCCGGTACCTGATACTTTGAGTCGTACGCCTGAAGGTTGGTCGAGTCGCCGTTCAACGCGTCTCTATTAGCCTGTACTATCAGGTCAAATGAGTCCGCCATCATGCCGTTGAGCCTTTCGGCCTCTGCAGGAGGGTTGCTGCTGTGCCGCTGCGTCAGGGCGTTGGCGCGAACCTTATTGAGAATGTCACGTAGCTCTGCCGGGTCTGTAACTGCTGCAGTCTGCGCGGGGTCAGTTAGCGCGTGCACGCGCTCTGCTCGTGCGCTACTAGCCTCGTACCAGTCTTCAAACCCTTCACAGTCGCCACGCCCCTCTTCTCCTCCCGATCCCGGAATCCAAGCGCGCACCATATTCCACGTGTCTCCCGGTCCGATAAACAACGCAACGACTATGAGGATAGGGAGGGCCGTGCTGATTACGAACGAGATGAGGGCGAGGACGATAGCAAGGGGGACGCCTACCGCAGTAGCAAGCCCCCTTCCCAGTCGCCCCAGCACTCCTGGGGACTGATCTTGTTCAACGTCGAGTGCGTCTTTGAATAGCTTCGGCGACTGGGGCGATGCCGGCCTATAGACGGTTCGGGGCTCATCGTCGTCGGCATCTTCATCTACGGCCTCGCCACACGCGCCACAGAAGCGCCGTCCACCGGTGATAACAGCACCACACCATGTGCAATGAGCCTTCCCGGCGCTTGTGACCATGCGATTCCCCTATGCGATTTGGATTTGTATTGTGATTCTAGCAGGCCGTCCCCCGGACTGCTCGGCGTACCTAGGACTAGAGGATGCGGTCATGCTGCCTCAGTCCAGCACGACAGGTAAGAAGGCCACCGGGACGATTCCGGTGGCCTTCGCCGTAATCAGACTCAGCTCAGTCCGCCGCTGCTCCAATCTCCCCCTCGATTTCGGACGCCGACCAGCTCACCAGCGGCACCGCCCATTCAGGCCGGTAGCGCTGCGGAGCGGTAGTCCTTGATGTATCGCTGGTACTTCCAGAGCTTGACCCCGCGCGGCGACAGACCATTCGGCACCGGCACCTTGAGATCTTCCAGCGTGAGGTCGCGCTCGATCCGCATCGTGGCGTTGCGGGCGGCGTTCGACCGGTTGCTGTAATCGTCATCGAACGTCTCGGGAAGCGGAATGTCGGCATCGTCATACAGATGGGCGTGCGCCTCGTCGGGATGCCAGGGACGATGCGGTGCCTTGTGGTGGACCATCAGCAGGAACGGGCGGTCTCGATCGCGCGTCCGTAACCAGTCAAGAGAGAAGTCGGTGATGAGATCCGTGGCATACCCTTGGAACGGCGTGCGCTCGCCCATGACAAAGAAATCGGGATCGTGATACAGCCCCTGACCCGGCAGCACCGCCCAGCGGTCGAACCCGGTCGGATCGGCTTCGCCACCGTGGCCCAGATGCCACTTGCCAAAGATCGCTGTCTGGTACCCCGCCGCACGCAGGCGCTTCGAGAATGTGTCCTGTCGCCCGTCGAACGGATCGGCGAGCGTAAGCACGCCGTTGAGATGGCTGTGGACGCCGGAGAGGATCGTCGCCCGGCTCGGCGCGCAGATCGAATTCGTACAGAAGCAATTGTCGAATCGTGCCCCCTCGTTGGCGATTCGGTCGATCTGAGGTGTTTCGTTGATCGCGCTGCCGTAAGCGCTGATCGCGTGCGCGGCGTGATCGTCGCTCATCATGAAGATGATGTTTGGCTGGCGGGCGTTCGCCATGCTGTTTCACTTCCCCTACGTCGGCTCCTGGAAAGCGGTTCGCTGCCGCGCATTGTGCCGAACTCGACCCCATCTGTCACGAGCGCCGGGATTCCGCTCTCCGGCCGCGCTCCCCGCTCGAAACGTGTCGCTCCCGCCGGTACGCCGGGCACGAATCGGTACCTGACCGCATGTGGCAGATAGTGTGAATGACAGAAGGACCCGCCCCGATGCAGTCGTCTCTGGAACGGTACCGAAATATCTAGGTCCCTCGATAGGGAAGCAGCAGGTAAACCTCCCCGGGAGGTCCTTCACATACTCGATATTTTCAATCCACGAATCCCAGTCCTGCTGTAGAGCGATGCCGCCGCGGCAATGCCGCGACTGTGAATAGTCGCGATCATCTCTGCTTCGTGTTCAACCGCAGCCGACGGACGACCTTGC
>JAUJMG010000383.1:3164-4361 GCA_030446955.1 Thermomicrobiales bacterium | reverse complement strand
AGCAGGGGTTGTGGTCATTCGCTGTGGATCCTCGGCCGGGGGTCGAACGCCGGCGCTGGTAGGAGGGACGGACGGCTCAGCGCGGTGGCAATCCGGGGCCGCGGACGAGCTATCGTACAGCGGGCGGAAGGGGTGTCAACTGGAGCCGCGACCTCCCCCGTGGCATGCGCGACGGGAGGAGGGGTCGCAGCGATGAATGCGGCGAGATCAAGGCGGCTTGCCCGCATTCTACCCGCTCGCCTCTCCCGGCAACCAGCGGTCGCGAAGGGCATGCACCGCCGACGCACCCTCGCCCGGCTCTTCCAAGCCCGGCCAATTCACTGCCAATTCGGCCAACGCCGCCGCCCGCTCCGCGGCTTCGCATCCGACCTGGTCGGCGGTGATCCCGAACCGTTCCAGCACCGGCGCATCTGGCGGCACGTCGAGTGCCCATCCCCCGGGACCGGCATCGCGCCGTAGGAGCCGGTCCACCCGAATTCCGCCCCTCCCGGGCACCGGCGTCAGGGACGCGACATCGACGACCTCCCGCCGGACCGCACCCTGCTCTTCCCACGCATGGAGCACAACCACGAGGTCGAAGGCCGCAATCTCCGCCAGCGGAATCCGGAGGGGATATCCGGCTAGCGAACCGACAAGATCCTCGACCGACGTGGCGTGCACGGTGGCTGCCAGCACATACCCGTCCCGCTTAGCCGCTAACAGGCGACGAACGCCGGGTCCCCACAGGTAACTCGGCAAATGGGGGCTGATCTCGTTGACCAGCAGCGCCGCGCGCCGTGGCTCGACGGCCGGATCGGCGAGGAACCGGAACGGCTCGTAGCAGCCCCGCACGTAGACCCGGCGTGTGCCGGCCGGCAGGAAATCCAGCAGCGCGGTCAGCAGCGTCGTTTTGCCCGCCCCACTCGGCCCCGCCGCCACAAGCATCGAAGCCCGCCGCGCCAGCAACGCCCAGAGCAACCCCGCCGCCGGCAGCGCCAACACCCCCTCCGAGATGAGGTCGAGAACCGAGCGCGCCACTGGCGCCTCCCAGGTCGGCCCCCACCAGGCGAATGGCTCGTCGTAGGAAGCCTCCCGCCGTCCGTCCACGCAACGTCCTCCTGCCTGCGCCCGGTCGTCCGACGACACAGACGGTCCAATCTGCCGCGAAGTAGATCAGCGCGGTTCCACGTCCGCCATCCCCGGCCCTTGACCGATCCG
>JAUJMG010000383.1:0-3064 GCA_030446955.1 Thermomicrobiales bacterium | reverse complement strand
GATCACCAGTCGTTCGTGGCCACCTTCGGCGCCGTCTACGAGGACTCCCCCTGGATCGCCGCCGAAGCGTGGGACGCGCGACCGTTCGCGTCCCTGGATGACCTGCACCGCGCCCTGTCGGCGGTCGTGGAGAACGCCCCCCGCGACCGCCAGGAAGCGCTCATCCGCGCCCACCCTGACCTGGTCGGGGAAGCAGCCCGCGCAGGCACGCTCACCCGCGCCTCGGCCGGCGAGCAGGCGGCCGCCGGGCTCGATCGCCTCTCGCCCTCGGAGATCGCCGAGTTCGACCGGCTCAACCGCGCCTACCGCGAGCGGTTTGGCGTTCCGTTCGTGATCTGCGCCCGGGAAAACAAGAAGGAGACGGTCCTCGCGGGATTCGACCGCCGGCTCCGCAACTCCCGGGACGATGAGCTTGCGGCGGCACTCGCCGAGATTGCCAAGATCGCCCGCTATCGCCTCCAGGATCTCGTCGAGCCGGCCGATTCCAGCGAACCGCTCCCAACCCGGTAGGGGCGACGCATGCGTCGCCCAGGGCACGCCAACCCCGCTCAAGTGAAACGACAGCCGCGCATGAGGAGCACCCCAGGGGCATCAGGATGACCGAAGGATTTCACCACGAGATCGGCTACGGCAAGGCCAGGATCCCGGTCTACCGCGTCTACGCCGCCCCGCTGCAGGGCGTCACCCCCATCCCCGAGTCGGCCTTCACCGGACGCGACAACGTCCTCTTCGCCGCCGAGATCGACGTCGAGGTGCTGGGAGACGACTTCCTCCCCGCCTACACGGAAGGTGACAACCAGATGGTCGTCGCCACCGACAGCATGAAAAACTTCGTCCTCCGCGAGTCCCTCTCCTTCGACGGCTCCACCCTAGAAGGGCTCCTCGACCACCTCGGGCGGCGCCTAGTCGCTACCTACCCGCAGCTTCACGCCCTCCGCCTAACCGGCCGCGAACTTCCCTTCGTCGCCGCCCCTGTTCCAGAGGAGAATGGCTCCTTCGCCACCAGCCCCGTCCTTTTCGACCGCGCCCACGGCGACCACGCGATGGCAACCCTGGAGATCGCCGGGGACGCCGCAGACGCCCCGGTGCTTGCCCATCGCTGTGGGCGGGTCGGGATGCAGCTGCTCAAGGTCACCGGCAGCTCCTTCACCAGCTTTGTCCGCGACGGCTACACCACCCTGCCCGAGCGCGTGGACCGTCCCCTCTTCGTCCACCTGGACGTCCACTGGCGCTACGCCAACGCGGCCGACCTCCTCGCCCCCGACCCGATCCGCTACGTTCCCGCCGAGCAGGTTCGCGATCTCGTCCGGACCGTCTTCCACGGCTTCGTCAGCGAGTCCATCCAGCACCTGGTCCACGAGATGGGCCACCGCCTCCTGAACCGCTTCCCCCAGCTCGCGGAGGTCGAGTTCGCGGCCCAGAACCGAACCCCGGATCCCGCGGCCGTCTCCGAAGCCGACCCGCGTCTCAAGGTTTACACCGACCCCTTCTCGGCCTACGGCGTCATCAGCCTCAAGCTGAGCCGTGGCTCCTGACGCCGTGCGTCCCCTTACCCCCACGGCCGGGGTCCGGCCGTGACTGGCCGCCTGACCACCCACGTCCTCGACACCGCCCACGGCTGCCCTGCCTCGGACATGGCCATCGAACTGTGGCGCCTCGAGCCCGCCGGCGAGGAGCGCACGTTGATCGCGACCGCCCGCACCGGACCCGACGGCCGTACGCCCGACCCGCTCCTGGCAGGGGCGTACCTCCAGCCCGGAATCTACGAACTGGTCTTCGACGTCGCCGCCTACTTCGCTGCTCTCGGGGTCCCGACCCCCTCGCCCCCCTTCCTCGGCCGCGTGCCAATCCGGTTCGGCGTTGCCGACGCGGACGCCCACTACCACGTCCCCCTGCTCGCCTCGCCCTGGTCCTATGGCACCTACCGTGGCAGCTGACCCTGCTCCCGGCCCTGCCGGAGAGGATCCGTTGAGTCGGGCCCGGCGCGTGATGGAGCGGTGCGACGCCCTCGCCCTCCACAGCGAGGAGCCGGACTGCCTCACCCGGCCCTACGGCTCCCCGTCCCTCCGGGCGGCCCAGGACGAGACCGCCGCCTGGATGACCGCCGCAGGCATGGAAGTCCGTCGCGACGCCATTGGGAACCTCATCGGCCGCTACCCCGGGCAGCGCCACGGCCCGCCCCTGCTCCTCGGCAGCCACCTCGACACCGTCCGCGACGCCGGGCGCTACGACGGCCCCCTCGGCGTCCTGGTCGCCATCGCCGCCGTCGAGCGACTCCACCGGCTCGGCGAGCGGCTGCCCTTCCCGCTTGACGTCGCTGCCTTCGCCGACGAGGAAGGGCTGCGCTTCCACACCGCCTACCTCGGCAGCCGCTTCCTGATCAACGCCCTCGACCCCGCCACCCTCTCCCTCCCGGACACCGCCGGGGTGACGCTGGAGCAGGCGGTCCTCGCCTTCGGCGGCGATCCATCTGCCATCTCCTCCAGCGGCCGGGTTCCTGGTCTCATGGGATATGTCGAGTGCCACCTGGAGCAGGGGCCGGTCCTCGAGCAGCTCCGGCTCCCGGTCGGCGTCGTCTCCGCCATCGCTGGCCAGAGCCGGTTCTCCGTCGTCTTCTCCGGCCAGGCGGGGCACGCGGGCACCGTTCCCATGCCCCTGCGCCGCGACCCCCTCGGCGCCGCCGCCGAATTCGTCCTCGCGGTCGAGCAAGCGGCCCGCCGGGTCCAGGGCGCCGTGGCGACGGTCGGCCAGATCGCCGCCGAACCGGGCGCCAGCAACGTCATCCCCGGCCGCGTCTCCCTTACCCTCGACGTCCGCCACCAGGACGACCCCCACCGCCACGCCCTCTCCCGCGCCCTGGAATCCAAAGCCCGGGCCGTGGTCGCCCGCCGCGGGCTCGGCATGGAGTGGCGGACCGTGGAAGATCAGCCCGCCGTCGCCTGCGACCCGGCGCTCACCAACCTGCTCGCCGGCGCCGTGGCGGCGGCCGGTCAGCCCGTCCATCGCCTCCCGAGCGGTGCCGGCCACGACGCGGTCCCGCTCTCGGCCGTCGCGCCCGTGGCGA
>JAUJMG010000071.1:3496-14568 GCA_030446955.1 Thermomicrobiales bacterium | reverse complement strand
CCTCCAGCGGTGGGCTCCGAATGGATGGGCAGCGCACGTCCCTCGCCCACCGGTTACCGATCGTCTTTTCGCCATTGGAGGGTAGCGCGATGGCCCGGGAAGGGACGCTCGACGTAGAACCGATGGACGAGGGTACGCGCCGCGCAATGGAGGAGACCGTCGCCAGAATCGATCAGAGTTGGACGGGACTCGTGAAGGTCATTGACGGCATCCCGGCCGAACGGCTTGAGGAGCCAGGGGTCTCCGGGGAGTGGTCGGTCAAAGACCTGATTGCCCACGTGGCCTTCTGGGACGCGCAAGCAATGGAGAAGATCCATCGTCGCGCTGCTGGGGAACCGGTTCGCACGGTGGACTGGCAAGCGATGAACGACCGTGAGGCGGCGGCAAGCCGCAGCCGGTCCCTCGACGACCTCAGAGCCGAGCTGCACCAGGCTCACCGGCAACTTCTCGACGTGCTCGGCACCCTGCCACCGACCGACCCTATGACGGCGGATGTCTGCAGTTTCGTCCCAGACGATACCTACGAGCATTACGATGAACACGCCGCGGAGATTCGCGCCTGGCGGGAGCGCGTCGGCGTGTAGTTCGCACCGAAAAGCGGCGCCGAAATTCCACTCCCCATCATGCCGCCGGCGTTAGGCGTATCATCCAACTGGAGAGCTTCGGAACGTCGGGAAGGGCGGGGCTACGGGCACACGGGGACAGCGGATCGCGATTGCGGCGATCCTCCTGGTTGGAATCTTCTTCGGGTTCTGGTATGTCGGCCAGTGGAGCCGCAACACTGACATCGGGCGCCCGGGCCCCCTTGCCCCGCTCACCGTCACTCCCGCCTCTCGTCCGGCCCCAACGCCCCGCCTAGCCCAGCCGACCGAGCCGGTCGCGTCCCAACCGGGCATCGTCGGCGTCTTCATCGAGCCAGATGATGGGCGGGCACCTATTCTCACGGAGCTGGATGCCGCTCAACGTTCCATTGACCTGGAAATCTATCTGCTCAGCGACGAGGAGATCCTGCGGGCCCTTGAGCGCGCTCAGGCACGGGGCGTTGCCGTGCGCGTGATCATGGAGGAACACCCCTTCGGTGGGGCCGGCGGGGAGGAGCGGGTGTTTGCTCGCCTGGAACGGGCTGACATCGCGGTCCGGTGGAGCAACCCGGCCTTCCGCCTCTCCCATATCAAGACCTTCGTCATCGACGCGGAAGTCGCCATCATCATGAACCAGAACCTCACCAAGACCTCCTTCACCGGCAACCGCGAGTTCGGCGCGATCACGACCAGGCCAAGAGAAGTCGCCAAGGCAGCCGCGATCTTCGAAGCCGACTGGAGGCGCACGGCGGAGCCGCCGGATGGACCACTGATCGTCAGCCCGACCACCAGCCGCCGGACCCTGCTGAACCTCATCGACGGAGCAACTACCTCAATCGACATCTATGCCGAGGTGGTTCGGGACGAGGAGATTGTCGCCGCCCTGGAGCAGGCGCCTTCACGCGGCGTCACCGTGCGATTGATCGTCTCCAATGACTCAGAGGAGAACGACCGCGGGCGGGAAGAGCGTGCTCGGCTGGCGGCGCGAGGGGTCCAGGTGCGGCTAGCCCGCGGTCTCTATATCCACGCCAAGATGGTGCTCGTCGACGGAAAACGGGCGTTCGTGGGCTCCCAGAATTTCACGACGGCCTCGCTGGATCTCAATCGAGAGCTCGGGATTCTCCTCAACGACCGCATCACCATCGCCCGCCTCGCCCGCACCTTCGAGGAGGATTTCAGGGCGGGGCGGGAGGAATGACGGGATGGTCTGGGTCTATCAGCCTCAGCGACTCCGTGACACCTTGGAAGCGGCCGGGTTCGATGTCGATACCTCGGGCGCCATCCTCTCGGGGGGTGGAAGCTTGTCCGCTCGCCAGCAACGGGGGGAACAGGTCACCGTGATCTCATTGGACGCCGGCGGCCGCTTTCTCGCCACCCTCACCACCGTGGTCGATACGCCTTCCCCAGAGACCGTCGACCTTGAGGGCATCCAACTCCGCGTCGTACCTGAGCTGACGCGGACTACTGTCATCTCCGGACAACTGACAACTCTGGACCAACTCGCGCCACTCCTCGAAGCACTCCCCTCACTCGCCGCGAAGCACACCAATCGAACAGAACCGGGCGATGCACGACAGGTGGAGCGCACAGTGGATCAAGGCGCCGTGCAGTCCGCATCACCTCTCTACCGGTCCGGGAGCCAGAAGCGCCGCCCATGGTGGCGGTCCAGGAGGTGAACGGCACCGCACCTCCTTGTGGCGGCCGCGGAGCATTCAATGACCGTCTCGAGCCGTGAAGACCGGATCAGCCTTTCGGATCACGAAAGGCGGCTTCGGAAAGAGATGGGTACCCTCTTGACATCGACCAAGTGTACGGTTATAGTGTCCGTACAGTCCCGAGGAGCCGAGGGCTCCGGACCGAGATCCACCGGGACCGACAACGGCGGGCGATGCTGCGGGGCGTCAACCGGGAACCGGGTCGGAAACCAGGGTCGGACAGGTAAGGCGCACGCGTTGCGGGGCGACGTGCGGCAAGCCTGAACGGCACGGATCGAGGGACGGCAGCGCGGTTCGTCGGGACTGTCCTTATTTCGCCTCCGTGCACATGGATAAGGCTCTCCCACAAGCGACAGGGCCGATGCCTCATGCTTTCCCTATGCTTTCATCCGGGGACATTGGACTAATGACCCGAATCTGCTGATTGCCCGAGAAACCCTCGTAGGTCCCACCCCTGTAGCCTGCAGCAGGGGCCTCCACTAGGATCGCCACTCGTGACTCGCTTCTCCCAGCGACCTAAGCTCCGTCACTGCCTTCAAGCAACAGCGTCGCCTGACCCCGCCCGGGCTATGTCGCCGCTGCGTCCAGCACCCCCCGCTCCGCGAGCCGCTCCATCTCCGTGACAACCCGGTCGAACTCGGCCAGGGCGGCCCGCACCGGCTCCGGCGAGGTCAGGTCCACGCCCGCCCGCTGCAGCAGCGGAAGCGGGTAGTCGGAGCCGCCCGCCGCCAACAGTGCGAGGTAGCGCTCCTGAGCCGGCGTTCCCTCGTCCCGCAGCTTCTGGGCGAGGGCGATGGCCGCCGAGAGTCCGGTCGCGTACTGGAACACGTAGAACGCGCGGTAAAAGTGGGGCACCCGTGCCCAACGCATCCTGACCCTGTCGTCGACCTCCGGGCCGGGCGTGTAAGCGGCCTGCAGATCCCCGAAGAGGTCGTTGAGGACTTCCAGGGTGAGCGGTTGCCCGGACTCGACGCGGACATGGGTGAGGTGCTCGAACTCGGCAAACTGGGTTTGAACCACGAGCGTGCCGTAGACACCGTCAGCGAACCGGTTGAGGAGCGCAAACCGGCCGAGGTCGTCTTCCCCCGCCGTCTCACCCAGAAGGTGCCAGGTCAGCAGGACCTCGTTGACGGTGGAGGCGATTTCAGCGAGGAAGATCGGGTAGCCGGCATCATGGTAGGGCTGAGCCGCGTCCGCATAGTAACTGTGCATCGCGTGGCCCGCCTCGTGGGCGAGCGTGAAGACATCGTTGAGGGTGCCGTTCCAGTTCATCAGGATGACCGGTGGCGCCCCGTAGGCCCCCCATGAGTAAGCGCCGGAGCGCTTGCCCTTCGTCTCATGGACATCAACCCAACGGGTGTCGAACCCGGTGGCCAGGTCCTCGACGTACCGGTCTCCGAGGAGGCGGAGCCCATCCAGAACGATCTCAACCGCCTCCCGATAGTCATACCGGCGCTCTGGAATCGGGGCCAGGGGCACCCGTAGGTCGTAGACGGCTAGGCGCTCCAGGCCAAGAGCCCGGCGCCGAAGCTCCAGGAAGCGTTCCATCGTCGGTGCCGCTTCCCGCACCGCCTGGATCAAACTGTCGTACACCGTTTCCGGGATGTTGTGGTCGGAAAGCGCCGCCTCACGGGCTGAGCCGTAACGGCGCACCTTCGCGTAGTAGACATCCTTGCGGACCGACGCCCCATGGAGCGCGGCGAGCGTATGCCGATGGGCTACGTACGCGCCGGAAAGTGCTTCATGCGCCGCCCGGCGTACCTCGCGGTTTCGGCTCTCCATCAGCCGCCCGTGGCGCCCCTTGGTCAGCCTTACCTCCCGGCCGGTCTCATCCTGCACTCTCCCAAAGTCGAGATCAGCATTGTCCAGTGCGCCAAAGGCGTCGCTCGCCGCGCGGGCCACGTCTGCGCCCTGAGCCAGCAGTTCCTCGATCTCTGCCGAGCGGACGTGGGGTCGGCGGCGCTGAAGATCGTCAAGCAGATGGCGATAACGCCGCAGGATGGGATCGGACACAAAAGCTGCGAGTTGCTCCTCCGGCATCGCGAGGAGATCCGGCTCCACGAAGGCCAGCGCCTCGCCCGCCTCAATTCCAAGGGCCGTGGCGCGCTCATACCGTGCTAAAGCGACGTCGTCCGTCGTATCCTCGTCACGCCGCAGCGAGGCGTAGACGCGCAGCCGCTCCACCGTGAGGCGGACTGTCATCACATCGTCGAGCGCGACAGCGAGCGCCATCGGTGAGGCGTCGAGCATCCCCCGGTGAGAGACTGCCGTCTGGAGTTGGTGGACGAGGAGGGCGGCATCAGCCTCCCAGGCCGCGTCGTCTTCATAGATTTTGGAGAGGTCCCACGTGTCCTCGACCGAGATCTGATCGCGAGTGAGAACGTCCGCCTGGGCTACCACCTGTTCTGACTCCTTCTCCCGGATGGGCATACATGTTCGGGAACCATCCACGCGGGCCGCTCCACAGGTAGAGCAAATTTACTCGGCCTCGGCGCGGCACGAGCTTTGCTTCACTCATCCGAAGGTACCACGGCTCGCTCGGTTGAAGCGTGATGGACGGGCAACATGTTCCGTGGCTCGGCTGTTTACTCCGTCTCCGCCCGCTTGCTGGCTGGACCCTTGGTTGCGGCTGGCGACCGCACAATAAGTGCTAAACTTCGGTTCTTCATCAAACCGACGAATTGCTTCGATACAGCTGGCAGGAGTGAAAGAGAAGTCCCTATGGACGAGCAGATCTATCGTGTCCCCGACGTGAGTTGCGACCACTGCGTCCGCGCCATCATGGAGGAGTTGACCAAGCTATCCGGCGTCGCTGAGGTCGACGTGAACCTGGAGAACAAGCTCGTTACCGTCCGCCATGATGGCTCAGTCTCGGACGACCAGATCCGGGACGGAATAGCCGAAGCGGGCTACGACATCGCCGCCTGACGGCCCTAGCCACACCACCCCTCGCCCTTGTCTGCCGGTGGTCGGTCGCCTAAGGACTGCCAACCACTCCGGAGATTCGGGCTCTCATGGACCGGCACCGAGCGAAGGGCGAAGCGAGGCCGGTCATTCAGGGGTGAAGGACAGCCTCAGTCCGGCACCAGACCACAACTCTCGTGATGACCGTGGCAGACAGTGCAGTCGAGGGCAACGGTTGGGGAGCAGAAGCGGATGGGGACGGACGCCAAAGATGAGCGGCTAACCTGCGAGGACTGCCAGGCGTCATTTACCTTCAGCGTCGACGAGCAGACATTCTACCGGGAACGGGGCTTCCGGCCTCCGGTACGGTGTGCCGATTGCCGGGCTCAACGGCGAGCCGAACGCAACGCGGACCTCATTGCCAACTACGATGTCCGGGGTGCCGCTGGGCTTGAGCGGATCCACGGCACCTACGGAGGCGTCGAGACCGGAGGGGCCGCCGGCGGATTCGCCCGAGGCTTCGGACCCAGCCCTGCCGGCGGCCCACGTCAACTCTTTCCCGCGGTCTGCGATGCCTGTGGCACAGAGACGATGGTGCCCTTCGTCCCTCGGGGGGACCGCCCCGTCTACTGCCGTGACTGCTTCAACCAGCGTCGCGGGCGATGAGCCAAAGACGAAGAGACATACCCTCGGGCTTACCGCAGGAAGCGTCGGCAATCAGGCCGGCGCTTCCTGCTCCGAGCCCCAAGAACACTCGGCGAGTTGACCAACGTGTCCCTTGAGGCACTCCCTGCCGGTCCTAGCCCCTGGGCTCGCCTACGTGCTGCGGCGGACCGCTACCGAACAATAATCGGTCAGCGCGACCCCGCGCTGCTCCTTGGCGGCGGCGCCGTTTCGGTCATTGGCGACTGGTTCAATACGGTCGCCCTCGTTGAACTGTCGTATCGACTCGGCGAAGGCTCCTTCGGTGTGGGCGGTCTCCTTGCGATGCGAATGCTGCCCCCCTTGGTCCTCCAAGGCGCCGCGGGCTCGCTCGTGGACCGCTTCCCTGGGCGCCGCCTGCTCGTCACGACCCAACTCCTCATGGCGGCGATTGCCGCATCCTTCGTCCTCCTCACCGCTGTTCCCCAGTTGTGGCTCCTCTACGCGCTCGTCTTCGCGCTCGAGACGTCGCAGACCGTCGCGCGGCCAGCAATGATGGTCCGGTTCATGGATGTGGTCCAGCCGGAGCAGCGTGGAGCTGCCAACGCGCTCTACGGCATGACGTCCACGACGGCACAGTTTGGCGGGGCGGCCCTTGGCGGGCTCGCGTTCGCCCTCATTGGCTCGACACCGCTCTTCCTCCTCAACAGCGTCACCTTCCTGGTCGTTGCGCTGGCGGTCTCCCGCACCAGCCCCGGACGGATGCGCCAAAGTCCGCAGCTAACGGTCGAGAGCGACCCAGCGGTGAACACGGCCGACGCAAACGTTGCCGCGACGACAGGCCAGGATCGGGCCGGCTACCGTCAGCTCCTGCGCCGCTCCGACGTGATCGGCTATGCCGGCATGACGATCACGATCTCGATCCTCATCCAAAGCGTGATTACGCTCTTTCCGGTCCGCTCGCGTGACCTCGGGCTTGGCGAGGGCGGCGTTGGGCTCTGTTTCGCGGTCGTGGCACTGGGATTCTTCCTCGGCAACGCCGTTGCTGGGAGTGGGACGTACGGCAGTCACACCACCCTATACCTCGTAGCCGGCGCGGAAGCCGCAGGCGCGGTAGGCATTGCCCTCTTCGGCGCAATCGACCGGCCCATGCCGGCCCTGGCCGGACTCCTCGCCGCGGGCTTCCTCGCGGAACTGTCCGAAGTTCCTGCCTTGACCTACTTCCAAAACCGGCTGCCGGCTGGGACCTACGGACGGTTCTACGCGGTTGTTCTTACAGCATCCGCAGCAGGGGGATTAACAGGAGCCTTGCTCGGTCCACTCCTTGAGCAGGCGGTTGGACCGAGCGCAGCACTCGCGCTTCTCGCCGGCCTCGTCAGCCTGGCCGCCGCCGCCCTCGCAATCTCCACACTCCGCCGACCTCCAGATAATCTGGCTCCAGACCATTCCTCAGCCACGACCACCGCGGCAAGCTGATTGGGCAACCCTCCATCGGCAGCACCCGGCTAGCATCGTGCTGGGCATGCGAAGGGCGAGCCTCGCCGGCTCGCCCTTCGCATCAGATCTCGGATCACCCCACCGGGGAAACGTTAGGCTTCCAACTCCGTCTCGTGCTCGCGTTCAGCAATCGTCAGCGCCTCGTCGGCGATCGCTACCATGCGGTCGATCTCGTCGCGGGTCACGACCAACGGCGGCGCAAAGTGCATCACCTCCCAGGTACGGGTGATGAAGGCGCGCTCCATGAGCAGCGCGTTGACCCGCTTGGTGAAGGTCGACTCCTTGCCCCACTTGGTCTTGTTTGCCTTGCTCCTGACCAACTCGATGGCACAGAGCAGTCCGACCCCACGCACATCCCCAACGGAGGGGTGACTGCGCAACTCCTCTAGCCGAGCCTTGAGGTACTCGCCCTTCTCGGCGCTCTGCTGGACCAGATTCTCGTCGGCGAAGATTTGGAGATTGCGCTCGGCCGCTGCAGCCGCCACCGGATGCCCGCCGAACGTGAGCAGGTGGCCCATGGCAACGGTGCCCTGCTGCTTGAAGTTGTCGAAGACCGAGTCCCGCACGATTGCCGCGGCGATCGGAGCGTACCCCGATGAGAGCCCCTTAGCGATTGTCATGATGTCAGGAACGATGCCGAAGTGCTCCGTTGCGAACATCTTGCCGGTCCGGCCAAAGCCGTTGATGACCTCGTCGCAAATCATCAGGACGCCGTGCCGGTCGCAGATCTCGCGCAACATCCGCCAGTAGGTCGGCGAGGGCACGTGGACCCCTGCCGCGGAGGAGACGGGCTCGCCGATCACGCAGGCAACCGTTTCCGGCCCCTGGTTCTCAATCTCCTGCTCGACGTAGCGGCCGGCCATGATGTCCGCCTGCTCCCCCTCAACGCCGAAATCGGAGCGATACCGGTTCGGATGCGGGACGTGGGAGACGCCATACATGAACGGACCGAAGTAGGTTTCGTTACGGGTGGCGGTCAAGCTCATCGCGCCCATCGTCATGCCGTGATAGGAACCTCGGCGAGCGATGACCTTGTAGCGACGGGGGAAGCCGCGCATCGCTTGGACCTGCTTGGCGATCTTGACCGCGGTTTCCACCGCCTCAGAGCCGCCAGAGCAGAAAAAGACCCGATTGAGATCCCCTGGAGTCAATTCGGCCAGCGTATGCGCGAGCTGGGCAGCCGGAGGAGTGGTGAACGACATTGCGGACGCGTAGGCGAGCTTGCCTGCCTGCTCGGCCATCGCCTCAGCGATCTCGCGGCGGCCATGCCCCGCGTTCACCACCCAGAGTCCGGCGATACCGTCTAAGTACGCCCGGCCCCGGGTGTCCCAGAGCGTACTCCCCTCGCCCCGTTCAAAGACGTGCAGGCCGTCGTTCTCAGCCAGCTCGTGCCAGGGCTGCATGTGGATCCAAACGTGATCGAGCGCCTCCTGCTCGATCCCCGCCGGACTGACGGCATCCACCACCGCAGTGCCCGCCTGGCCGTCTCCACTCAGGATCTCTCGAACCATCCCGTGACCTCCTCGCATGGTCGATATTAGCCCTTGTGCTCGGGCCACGGGGGCAACCAGACCTTCAGGGCGCCTGCCCCAGGCCCTCCGATGTTGCCGCCGGTTTCGCGACGCCGAGTATAGCAAAGCCGGCCTATCGACCCGATCAAGGGCCGAGTGCACGAGAATGTCGGACTACAGTCAGAGAGTGGGGTCGACGGGCAGGAGAACGTCAGCGGCCAGCACAGAGGACACGCTCCTGCGAGCAGGGCGCGCCGCCTATGTTTGAATCGTTACAGCGCCGCCTCCCGCTCGCCGCTCGCGTCACTTTCGAGAGGCAACGGGATACGAGATCGGTCGATGAACTCCAAAATCTCCTGACGCTCGAAGCGATAGATGCCCCGCTGGCCATACTGAAAGCCGCCGAACTTCCCTTGACGAGCCCAGTTGATGACGGTGGCGCGGTTCACCCCTAGCAGGTCGGCCGCCTCCTTGGCAGACAGGTAGCGCCCGCGGTCACCCGACGAGTCGCCCACGATCTCGTCCCTGGTTCCCGCTCCCATGGATCTCCCCCATTACACCGATAAGCCGAGCACCCGGCGCCTGCTGCTGGCGGCGTGCTGCTGTTCGCTTGCAGTCGTGTGGATCGGCGGTCACCGCGATGGCTTCCCCCACCTCCTCGTCAGACCTTTCCCTTGGGACGTGGACGATGTCCGTCGATCTTGAGCAAACCCTCGGACGAAGAACCGACGCTGATCCACCGATAACGAAACCGGAAACGCAAATACGCTGCCACTCGAAGACCTCACCATCCGAACCCGAATGCCTGACTTCCGGTCCTGCATCCCTCAAACAAACTGCCGGTTGACGGCGACAAAAGTCGGGTGCCATGATCCTGCTGTCGTCCAGCGGCTGGCATGATTTCTCTGGCACCGTGCGGGTCCCACGCCTTGGGTCCGGAGGACCTGCTCCATGTGTGCACCTTCCGACAACGATCGACAGGCGCACAGCCCACGCCGCCTGTTGGACCATCCTATCCTCGGACCTCTGCCGCCCGCGGCGACGGTGCATTTCACCCTCGATGGGATGCCAGTGGCTGGCCGAGCCGGGGAACCGATCGTCGCGGCGCTCCTAGCCGCCGGCATCCGCGTGTTCCGCACCATGCCCAGGTTCGGCGAGGCGCGCGGGGGGTATTGTCTCGTCGGGCGCTGCTCCGACTGCCTCATGACCGTTGACGGGGTCACGAACGTCCGTGCCTGCTTGGAGCCAGTCCGGGAGGGAGCACACGTGGTCACCCAACGCGGCGTCGGCTCGTGGAGCTCCGCGGTGGATGGATCGGCAGGGAGTGTGCCAATGGACCGCCCGGCGTGAAGATGACCGACGTGGCGGTCGTCGGTGGCGGACCAGCTGGGCTCAGCGCGGCGATCGAGTCGGCTCGCGGTGGTGCCCGCACGGTCCTTATCGACGAGAACCAGACGCCTGGCGGCCAGCTTCGCTATCGCCTAACTGAGGTCATGGTAGGGACCGGTTGCCGGCCCCTGGGGCCGGCGGCACTCGCTACAGACCTGCTTGCGGAGGCGGACGATGCTGGGGTGGACGTGCGGCCATCCTCCCTCGCCTGGGGACTTTTCAAGGACAAGGTCCTAGCGGTAAGCGGACCATCCGGTGCGTACCATCTCCGAGCCGAAGCAATTGTGCTTGCGACCGGCTCGACCGACCTCCCGTTCAGGTTCGCGGGTGGATCGCTGCCGGGGGTGTTCTCCGCCCGTGCGGTTCAACTCCTGCTCCACGTTCATCGCGTGCTGCCCGGAAGCCGGTTCGTCGTCCTTGGTGATGGACCGGAAGCGGTCGAGGTGGCGGAGGACATCCGCCTGGCCGGGGGAGAGGTCGTCGCGGTCTTCGATCCGGTTGAGGACCACGACGCGGTGGTCGCTGAGGGAAGCGACGGCATTCGTGCCGTGACCCTACGAGGGACCAGGTATAACGCCGATATTCTGGTGATCGCGGTGGGGCGGCAACCGGACGCCGCGCTTGCCTTTATGGCCGGTTGTGCCGGCGCCTACACTGCCCCCCTTGGAGGGTTTGTGCTCATCAGGGATAACACCCTGAGCACCACCGTCGACGGCATCTTCGTCGCTGGCGACACCGCTGGCATCTGTGACGTGGCCGTTGCCCTCGCCGAGGGTAGGTTGGCGGGCGCGAGTGCCTCGGACTATGTCAACGGAGGCACAGGGCGCGACCGA
>JAUJMG010000071.1:0-3396 GCA_030446955.1 Thermomicrobiales bacterium | reverse complement strand
GGCGGACTCGGTCGGGCATGGGCATCTGCCAGGGGATCTTCTGCGTGCCGGCGATGGCCGAGATGCTTCAGAGGGAAATGGGTCTTCCGTCCGATATGCTCACTCCCATGACGGCCCGCCCGCCGGTCCGGCTGGTACCACTCGGCCAGCTTGCCGACACGATGGAGTAGACAGTACGAAGTGGCGGTAGAGGGTAGGATGGGGCGGTGCTGATCGTACGGCAAGGTTGGTTGAGCCGCAGCGTGGGAACGTGAACTTGGCCGATGATGGTGCGGGAGAGTGTGTGGACACAACAGCCGCCGTGTTCCTGATTGGCGGGGGACGGGATGAACGAGGTTACGTCCCAACGTACGGTCCATTCGCTTCGGCTGCCGGTCGTTCTGGTCGGGCGAAGGTTGCCTGTGTCCTCCATGACATCCCCGACCGCGAGATGGCTTACGGTTTCGCCACAGCAGTGCTCGAGCGAGCTGGAGTGAGTGACACCTTCCCGGTATTCGTGTCCCAGAACCGTGCCCTCCGCCTTGACGACCTCAAGGGCGCAACGGGTGTGATGGTGGGTGGTGGGCTCACCCCTGCCTATCATGACGCCATCGTGCCAGATTCCGGAGACTGGCTTCCGTGGCTGCGCGACAACGCCATTCCCTACGTCGGCTTCTCGGCCGGGGCGATGATCGCCCCAGATTTCGGGATCATCGGCGGCTGGAAGCTACGGCGCGGAGACCAGGACCTCGTCATCTGCTCCGAGGACGTGAGCGAGGACGAAGAACATTTGGATATCCGCCCCGGCCTCGGGCTGGTCCCGTTCGCCGTCGATGTCCACGCTTCCCAGTACGGGACACCCACCCGCCTCATGCATGCCGTCCACGCTGGGTTTGTCACGGAGGGGTGGGCAATCGATGAGGAGACGATGCTGGAGGTGGCCGCCGATGTGGTTCGGGTCCACGGTCTCGGCAGCGCCTACTATGTCCGTCGGGGCGTTGATGGTCTCGACGTCAGTATCCTGAGCAGCGGGGAAACGCGCTCACGCGGCTGAAAGGGAATCGTCAGCCGGTGCTGAGAGCGCAGCCGCGGACGACGAGGGGACCCGTTCCCTGAAGCGCGACGGCACGGAGCTTGCCTGTGCTACGGGCGCCGGTGTTTGGGCCGGTTCTGGTTTCCCACTCTTTACTCTTGTCCTCCCTGCACCGCGGTTCTTCGATAGGTGGCGCCGCGCGGCGGCGTGAGAGGTGCCCGTGACCCCGCCGATGACCCCGACCCGGGTAATGATCAATACGGCCGCGGTGCTGGCCGTGATTGGGCTGGCCTGGCTTCTGATCCAGGTTCGCTCGATCGTGCTGCTGTTGATCCTCGGGATCCTGCTGGCGGCCGCCATTGACCCCCTCGTCACCCAACTCCGTCATCGAGGATTTACCCGGGGCCAGGGCATCCTGGCGATCTACGCCGGGATTCTCACTCTGCTCGGGCTCGGTCTCTACCTCGTAGCTCCACCCCTGATCGCTCAGGGCACCGATCTCATCAATGACATTCCGACGATCCTCTCCGACCTCCGCGTGGAGGCGCTGGAAAGCCAGAACCAGTTCGTCCGCACGGCTGGCGTGCGGACATTCGACAACGCGATTCGGACCTATGCTCGCCTGCAGCAGAGCCCACCGGTCGCGCCGGACACGGCGTTCGGGTTCCTCACCTCCGTGGTCGGCGTGCTCTTTACCACCATCACGGTCATGATTGTTGCCTTCTACTGGATGACGGAGAAAGCGATCATCAAGCGAGTAGTGCTCGGGCGCTTTCCGCTGTCGAACCGGGATCGTGCTCACGCCCTGTGGGACGAGATTGAGGCCAAGCTGGGCGGGTGGACCCGAGGCCAACTTACCCTCATGGTGGTGATCGGAATTCTCTCCGGCATTGCATACTCGCCGCTGGCGCTCGATCTCCGGTTCTGGTTGCCAATCGCGATATGGGCCGGCATCACGGAGTTGATCCCCTTCATCGGCCCCGTCCTCGGTGGAGCCGTTGCCGTCCTTGTGGCGTTGGCGGACTCTTGGGAAAAGGCGGTCATGGTGGTCGTCTTCGTGGTGCTTCTTCAGCAGTTGGAAGGCGCCGTCCTGGTCCCGCGGGTGATGCGCAATGCAGTAGGTATGACCCCTCTCACGGTGATCCTCGCTGTCCTCATCGGCAACGTGCTGAACGGCCCACTTGGGGCTATTCTGGCCATTCCGGTCGGTGCAGCGGTCCAGGTCATTGTGCAGGACCTCCTTGGGGGTCGACGGGACGACGCGGACACGGGCGAAACGGGTGCGGTGGTAGCGGCTTCCCTTCGCCGAACGCGCCCGCCGACGCCGTCCGGGGCCCTCACGGCGAGGATTGATCCCCGCCCAGTTCGCATCGAAGGGACAGATGCGACCGGGTCCCGCAGTGAGGTCGAGACGCCCGCGAGCCGACCTCCGCGTGGGAAGCACTGGGGTCCCAAGAACCGACGTGCAGGCGCGGGACGGGGAGCGGATTAGCCGTGGCCGACAAGCACAAGTCCGCGAGCACGCGCAGCACGGTGGTCGGACTCTTCGACGACAACATTGACGCCGAGCACGCGATGATGGCGCTGCGCAAGGCGGACCGCCGGCCCGAGCAGGTCTCGCTCATCGTTCGTGACCGCGCCACCGAGCGCGAAGGGGAGGCGGATCGCCACGGGGCAATCACCCGGGCCCTTGCTGGGACTGATCTGGACGGGGTGGGAGACTGGCTTCACGGCCTGGCGTCGCTCATCGTGCCCCAGCATGGAGCCTTCCTCGTCGCTGGGCCCCTGGGTGCGGCGCTCGCCAGCGTTAGCGCCTCACCCGATGAGGCTGGAAGCCAGAGAGGGAGTGTCGCAGGTTCCAATGCCCAGGTCACGAGAATCCCTGACACGGTCGGTCTCGCCCACGCGCTGGTTGCGTTCGGATTGTCTGAGGACGAGGCCATCTATCTCGAGCATCGGCTGGAAGCGGGATCGACCCTCATCGCCGTGACCGCCCCGAACGCCCGCCAGGCCCAAGCCACCCGGCACCTCTTCGCTGAGCATCAGGCCGTTCACATTGGTACCGCCGAAACCGACGAGCGGGTCATGGAAGAGATTGAACCGCTTCTCGACGGCACCCCAGAGACGGCCGAGAGCGGGAACGTCGTCGTTGCTGACGCGGTCGCTCCGCTGGTTCACCTCTGCCGTGGGGATGCCCATCGCACATCACGCCCGATCCTCATCGAGCAATGTGGCGTGGAGGTCGTGGATCGTGACGGCGCCGAGGTGGGGATCGTGGATGACATCCTAACGGATGCCCACCCCCTAACGCCTGGGCGAAACCCTGAGATTCGCTACGTCGTGATCGCGTTCGGTGGCCTGCTTGGCATTGGCCGCCACCACGT
>JAUJMG010000382.1 GCA_030446955.1 Thermomicrobiales bacterium | reverse complement strand
CCGCTCCCCCTTCCCTCCCCGGTCGCCCCGGTCCGACCAACAGCCCCGAGCCGCCCGCCAGCCACGGGCGGCTCGCTGCGTACTGGACCGCTAGCATCCCGTTTCCCGGGCGGCGACTAGCGAGATCTTTCCCTTGTCCTAACCAGGAACAGAGCATCAGCCCATGATGGCCCGCACCGACCACAGGAGGGCACGCGGTATCGCGCCGCTCTGGCTCGTGGACGGGTGACCTTCTCCTCGTCGTTCCTAGGATCCCCGATAGATCGGCCGCTGCCTGGCTTTTGGACTGCCCCCTCGCCAATGCCTGGGATGGCTGCGCTAACCCGCTGGTGGGTTAGCCTGATCGGCGATGATCCTGTGGTGATGGGGCAGGCCCCAGCGGGCAGGAAGGATGGCGGGAGGCAATCGGATGGGTGAGCGGGAGCGAGTGGCGGCGTGGTTGGATGCGTACGTGCGAGCGTGGGAGAGCTACGACCCGACGGCGATCGGTAACCTGTTCGCGGAAGACGTGGAGTACTTCTACGGGCCGTTCGACGAGCCGGTGCGGGGCCGGGAGGCGATTGTCGCGTCGTGGCTGGGGGACCGGCGGGATGAGCCAGGCACCTACCGGGCGAGCTACGCGCCGATCGCCGTCGAGGGGGACGTGGCAGTGGCGAACGGCCGGAGCCGGTACTTCTAGGGCGACGGCACGACATTGGTGGCGGAGTACGACAACATCTTCGTGCTTCGGTTCGGGCCGGACGGCCGGTGCCGCGAGTTCCGCGAGTGGTTCATGGAGCGGCCGAAGGGAGAGGGGTAGGGTGGGAAGATCGGCGGCGTGGCCCGTCTCGTGCTCCTGTTCCGGATCCGGTTGGTCGCGGGATGCTAGATGCCGGCCCAGCCCTCGCCAGCGGCGACGGCTCGGGAGGGCAGGTCGGTCCGAAGGCCGGGCCTTCCTTTCAGCGGTGGCGGGATGTGGGATCCAGTCGCCGGGGTTCCGTTCCCGGGCGACCCGCCGGGTCGCCCCTACCAGCGTGCGTGCGGTGGTGGATAGTAGAGGGACTGTTCGGGTTCCTTCCGTTGGAAAGCCGGCGCTGGTCGCGGTCTGAGTGTCAGGGGCACGGCTACCGTCCTTCCAGGTTTAGGCGGGAGAGGGATGTTCGCTGGCGCCCGGCCTCGTCGAAGTTGTCAGGGGATAACCATGCTTCGATGTTGGCTCGGAGGCGGGGCCACTCGGTGTCGAGGATGGCGAACCAGGCGGTGTCGCGGTTGCGGCCCTTGACGATCATGTGCTGGTAGAAGATCCCTTCGAAGGAGAAGCCGAGCCGGACGGCGGCGCGGCGCGAAGCTTGGTTGAGAGCGTTGCACTTCCACTCCATCCGCCGGTAGCCGAGGTCGTCCAGGGCGTGGCGGATGAGGAGGTAGAGGGCTTCGGTGGCGGCGGGGGTGCGCTGCAGGGCCGGGGCGAACCAGATGTGCCCGATCTCGATGGTGCCCGCCTTGGGGTGGACGTTGAGGTAGGAGGCCATGCCGCTGGCCTTGCCCGATGCGGCGTCCCGCACCGCGAAGAAGACCGAGTCGGCGCTGGCGGAGCAGTCGCTCAGCCAGGCGTGGAACGCCTCGTGGGTCGAGAAGGGGCCGGAGGGGAGGTGGTCCCAGATGCGCAGGGAGGCGTCGTCGGCGTGGGAGGCCGCGTAGAGATCCTCCGAGTGGACGCGGATGTCGAGGGGTTCCACCGTCGCGTAGCGTCCCGCGTGGGCGACCCGAGCCGGCCAGAGTCCCGGCGGCAGGGGGGCGACCGGGTCGCGGGACGGCGGCCGATCGTGGCGGGGTTCGGGATGGTCGGTCACGCAGGACTCCTCGGTGGGAACCAACAGGGCCTTGGGGAGTGAGGTGGCACCATACCCCAGCAAGCGCGTCCTGTCAGGATGGTATGGAACGTCAATCGGGCGTCCTTAATTCGGGACCGGCGGGAGTGGCTCCTCCGGGTGGGCAGACTCGGCCGGAGATGGCTGTAACTGCATCCCTGGGGCCCTTAGGAGGAGGCTGCGGGGACCCCTTGGCAACTCCGGGGCCCACCATTGGCGTGGTCCGAGGGTAGGAGGTGACTTAGGCGAAAAGTGTCATTAAGGCGGCCTTGGCAATGACGTCGGGTCTACTGGCGTCCTAAGGGAGGGTCGACGTGACACGTTGGTCCACTGCTTGGGGGTGTCCTAGCAGGTTTCCCGATGCGGGTTCGCGGTGGCCGCGACTTGGTGTTGAAGATGGCACGTGAAGAGGACCGACGACGGGGACTGTCTGACAACGACTCAGTGGAGCAGAAGACGGTGGGAATCGAAGTTCACAGAGGTGTAGGACGGATTAGCGCGTCAGGTCGTCGGGGGCGAAGACTCGTGCCAGCACAGGGCTGGTGAACTCGGTAGCGAGGCAGTCCATGTAGACGTCGTCCCAGAGCCGGCCGCTCAGCCAGCGGCACTGGCGGCGACGGCCGAACTCCTTGAACCCGGCCCTTTCGTAGGCACGGCGCCCGGCCAGGTTGAACTAGGAGACGGTGAGCATGACGCTGTGCGGGCCGAGGGCTGTGAAGGCGTAATCGAGCATCAATCGGGTGGCTTCGGTGCCGTAGCCCTTGCCGCGGGCGTCGGCATCACCGATGAAGATGCCGAAGGTCGCCACGCCGTTGCGGTGATCGATGCCATGGAGGGCCGTGGTGCCGAGCGGGTGCCATGTCGGCACCTCGTAGATCGTGAACCTTGCCGCATCGGCCGGTTGGGCCTCGTACCAGGCCGTCTCCTGCTCCATCGTCGTCGGGCCGGGTGGGGGGAGACCGAGGGTGCGGAGAACCTCAAAGTCGTTGATCCAGCGCTGGTAGGTTGGCAGGAGGTCGCGTCGATGGGGGCCGAGGGCAACGAGGTCACCGACGATGTTGACTACCGGCCTCCCATTCGCTTCTGGGTCCCCTGGGAATGCCATGGTCAGCTCCTTCGTCGGTGCAGGGCTCCAGCAGGATCACGTCTCCACGTACTCGGACATCGATGATTTCGTCTGCCGTGTCGACGGCAACTGAGCGGAGGTCCCGCTCGGCGATAGCAGTAACCGCCGTCCTCGCCTCCCATTGGGGGACGAGGCGAGGAGGCGGGCACTATCATGGTCTTGGCCGCGATGGATTGTCTCAACGAAAGACGGAACCCGGTTCTCGCCGTGGCCTTGATCGGGTCAATCGATCGGGGTGAGGAGGACAGCGTCGGCGAGGTGGTACTCGTCCCCGTGATACTGGTCGCCGACGAAGGCGATGGCCACGATCTGCCCGACATCGTTGCTAGCGACGGCTGATTCCAGCACCAAGTTACCGCCCGACACGAGGTCGTTGAGGTCGGTCATCACCCCGTCTTCCCAGATGAAGGCGTGGGACGGTGGCGCGTCCTCCTCGGCCCCCGGTGAGGCGTCCTCTGACGCTGTGACCTCTGCGGCAATTTCTGAGCTGCCGACGACCTGGCCGGCGGTGTTGACGCCGAGGGCAAAACTGTTGGGCCCGCCGAGGGGGCCCAGGTCAATGAGTTCGCCGTCACGGTAGAGCCAGGCGTGTCGCTCGGCGGGTGGTCCCGCTCCCGGCGTGGCCAGCGGATCCACCGAGAAGCCGACAACCCCCCCTCCTCGCTGATCCGGATTGCGCGACCACCCGCGAAGCCCGGGAGCACGCCCAGGTCGGTCATCGTTCCGTTCTCCCACACGAAGGGATGAAGTACCCCGTCGGCAGTCTCCGACGTCCCGCTCACCCGTCCCGTGTCCGTGATGTCGGTGGCGCGACTCCAGTCACCGCCCAGGGTGCCCAGGTCGGTCATCTCTCCCTCGGACCAGAGGAAGGCGCGAGTGCCTGGATCCAGCAACTCCTGGCCGGGTCCCGTGGTCGCATGACCGACGACCTGACCCAGGGCGTTGAGCCGGATCCCTTCGCTGTGGCTGCCCTCGCCAAGGGTGCCGAGGTCCATCATCTCTCCGTTGGTCCAGAGGACGGCGTGCTGAGTTCCCTCGGCCGTCTCGGAGGAGCCCACCACTTGCCCAGCGTCGTTGATATCGATGGCCCAGCTGATCTCTCCCCCGAGCGTGCCGAGGTCGGTCATGGTGCCGTCGGTCCAGAGAAACGCACGCGTGCCAAGACCGTAGGGCTCCTGACCCGGCACCGTGGTGGAACTCCCAACCACCTGACCGGCCGTGTTGAGGCCGTTAGCCTCGCTGTACGTGCCCCCAAGGGTGCCCAGGTCGGTCACCTCGTAGCGTGTGGTGGCCGCCGGGGTGCCCGTCTGGATCCGGGCCTGGACCGGGGTGGGACTGAAGACCAGCGTAGCGAGCAGGGCCGTGAGCACGGAGACCTGGAGCAGTGAGCGGTGCATACGGTTCTCCCT
>JAUJMG010000070.1:4495-14667 GCA_030446955.1 Thermomicrobiales bacterium | reverse complement strand
CGGATCAACCCGCTGGTCCCGGCCGATCTGGTGATCGACCACTCGTTCCAGGTGGACCGGTTCGGCACCACCCGCGCGATCGCGGTCAACACGGACCTGGAGTACGAGCGCAACTTCGAGCGCTACGCGCTGCTGCGGTGGGGGCAGCAGACCTTCCAGAATTTCCGGGTCGTGCCGCCCGGCACCGGCATCGTCCACCAGGTCAACCTGGAGTACCTGGCCTCGGTGGTCGCGACACGACAGGTCGGGGCGGAGACGCTCGCCTTCCCGGACACGCTGGTCGGGACCGATTCCCACACGACGATGATCAACGGGCTCGGGGTGCTCGGCTGGGGCGTCGGGGGGATCGAGGCGGAGGCGGTGCTGCTCGGCCAGCCGCTCTACCAGCTCGCGCCGGAGGTGGTCGGGGTCAAGCTGACGGGCAGTTTGCGGGAAGGCGCGACGGCGACGGACCTGGTCCTGACGATCACGGAGATGCTGCGCAAGCTCGGGGTGGTTGGGCGGTTCGTTGAGTTCTGCGGCGCGGGCCTCTCGAACCTAACCCTGGCCGACCGGGCCACGATCGCGAACATGGCGCCGGAGTACGGCGCGACGGCCTCGCTCTTCCCGGTGGACGCGGAGACGCTGCGCTACCTGACGCTAACCGGCCGGGCCGAGGAGCAGGTTGACCTGGTCGAGCGGTATTGCAAGACGCAGGGGCTCTTCCGGACGGACGAGACGCCGGACCCGGAGTTTGACGAGCTGGTGGAGCTGGACCTGAAGACGGTGCGGCCGAGCATGGCCGGTCCGCGGCGACCGCAGGACCGGGTGGTGCTGGGGGACGTGCGGAAGACCTTCCGTGCCGCCTACAAGACCACCTTTGGCGACCAGGCGGCAGAGGAAGAGCCGGCCGGGGCGGACCCGCTGGAGCGGCTGGCGACGGAGGGCGGCCCGGCCGGGGACGGGAACGGGAGCGGCGCGACAACCGCGACGGCGGTGAACCCGAAGGTCGGCAACGTGGCGGTGGACTTGGGCGGCGTGGAGACGACGCTGCACCACGGCTCGGTCGCGATCGCCTCCATCACCTCCTGCACCAACACCTCCAACCCGTCGGTCATGGTGGGCGCGGGGCTGCTGGCCAAGAACGCGGTGGAACGGGGCCTTAAGGTGTCGCCGCACGTCAAGACCAGCATGGCACCGGGCTCCCAGGTCGTGACGCGCTACCTGGAGAAGGCGGATCTGCTGCCCTACCTGGAGGCGCTCGGGTTCCACGTGGTGGGTTATGGCTGCGCGACCTGCATCGGCAACAGCGGACCGCTGCCGCCGCCTGTGGCGGCAGCGGTGGAGGAGAACGAGCTGGTCGTGGCGGCCGTCCTCTCCGGCAACCGTAACTTCGAGGGTCGGATCCACCCGCAAGTAAGGGCCAGCTTCCTGGCCTCGCCACCGCTGGTGGTGGCCTATGCGCTGGCCGGCAGCGTGGACACCAACCTGAATCGGGACCCGATCGGGATGGACCCGAACGGGGAGCCGGTCTACCTGAAGGACATCTGGCCGACCCAGGCGGAGGTCCAGGCGGCGATGGCGGAGGCGTTAGACCCGTCCATGTTCCGGGAGGAGTACAAGACGGTCTTCTCCGGCGACGAGCGGTGGCAGGGGCTGCCGGTGCCGGAAGGGAACGCCTACGCCTGGGACCCGGATTCCACCTACGTGCAGGAGCCGCCCTTCTTCCAAGATCTGGGGCCGGCGCCGGCGCCGCTGCAGGACATCGAGGGGGCGCGGGTGCTGGCGCTGCTGGGAGATTCCGTGACGACGGACCACATCTCCCCAGCCGGCGCGATCCCGCGGGATTCCCCGGCCGCCGCGTACCTGATGGAGCATGGGGTGAAGCCCTACGAGTTCAACTCGTTCGGCTCCCGGCGCGGCAACCACGAGGTGATGATCCGCGGCACGTTCGGCAACATCCGCCTCCGGAACGGGCTGACCCCGGGCAAGGAAGGCAACCGCACCGTCCACTTCCCCACCGGGGAGGAGACGAGCATCTACGAGGCGGCAACGCGCTACCAGGCTGAGGGCACGCCCCTGCTGGTGATCGCCGGTAAGGAGTACGGGACGGGGTCGTCCCGGGACTGGGCGGCGAAGGGCACGCTGCTGCTCGGTGTGCGAGCGGTGATCGCCGAGAGTTACGAGCGAATTCACCGCTCCAACCTGGTCGGGATGGGAGTGCTGCCGCTCCAGTTCATGCCCGGCGAGAGCGCCGAATCGGTGGGGCTCACCGGGCTCGAGACGTTCGCGATCGCGGGCATCGCTGAGGGGCTCCATCCGCGCGCGGCGCTGACCGTGCGAGCGACCCGGGAAGACGGCAGTTCCTTCGAGTTCCAGGTCGTTGCTCGGGTCGACAGCCCCGTGGAAGTGACCTACTACTGCAACGGCGGCATCCTGCCGACGGTACTGCGGCGGCTGATGGGCACGCGCACCGATCCCGTCCCGACGGTGGCGTAGGAATGCGGCTGATCCAGGTCCGGGAGTCGCTGCGTGCAGGCGGCGGCTCCCGGACCGATCAGTGTTACGCAGGTGTCCGTTCGCGTCGACAGCCGGGGGCCGGTCACGTACTATCGGCGGCGAAACGCCACCGGTTGCGTGCGGCGGACCGGATATGGCCGACGGGCTCGGTGCGCACGGCGCCTGACTGACCTCAAGGGAGGGGCTGTGGAGCCGATCGACCATCGTCTCCTCCTTGACGCCCTCCCCGACGCCGTCCTTCTGATTGACGGTGCGGGACACGTCGTCCACGCCAACCCCGTGGCCGGGCGGCTGCTAGGCACTGTGCCTGGTTGGCTCCGGGGCCGATCTCTGGATGAACTCGGGCTGCCGATACCGGATGCGGCTGCTGAAGAGCCAATCCGGACGCTACGCCTGCCGGGTCGCGCCCCTGTTGATGTTGAATGGACGGTTGCTCCGATTGCCCCTAACGAGGGCGAGGGATTCGCCCTCGTCACACTGTGCCCGATCGACAGCCCAACCAGCCGGCTCCCCTCAGGGGCCGCAGCGCGCAATGCCTTTCTCGCGGAGGCGAGTGTGCTGCTGGCGTCGGCGTTGGACGAGGCCGGCGTCCTGGCCGGTTTGGCGAAGCTGGCGGTGCCACGGCTGGCTGACTGGTGCGTCTTTGACATGGTGGCCGAGGACGGTAGTGCACGGCGGGTGGTGGTCACGGACGAGGCAAGCGACCCGCGCCACCGAGCTTGGGCTCGCGAACTGGAGGATCGCTACCCGTTGAACCTGGCCGCTGAAGGCAATCCGGCCGTGCAAGTGATCCGGACCGGCAGGGTTGATCTGAAGACAGCTTTTCCAGATAGCTTTCTCGCTCAGGCGGCGCGAGACGAGAACCATCTCCAGATTCTCCGTGGCCTCGGCATCGCCTCCCACGTCATCGTGCCCCTCACGGCACGAGGACGCATCTTGGGGGCCCTGACGCTGGTGGCAGCGGAGTCCGGGCGCCGCTACGGGCGAGACGATCTGGCCCTGGCCGAGGACTTGGCCCAGCGCGCTGCCCTCGCGGTTGATAACGCGCGTCTCTACGAGGCTGAACAACGCGCGAGGCAGGCGGCTGAACGAGCAGCGGACCGCACGGCTCGCCTGCAGGTGGTGACCGCCGCTCTGGCAGAGGGTCTGACCCCGGCCGAGGTGGCGACGGCGGTGGTTGTCGAGGGTGTGGCAGCCCTCGGCGCGCGAGCTGGATCGATCGTCCTGCTCAGGGACGGAGAGGAGGAGCTTGAGATCGCCGGTTTCGTCGGCTATCCCAACGAACTGATCGACGCTTGGCGCCGGTTTCCGGTCGCGGCACCTGTACCCATCGCCGAAGCGGTGCGGACAGGGAACGCGGTTTGGATCGAGAGCTTGGACGATCTAGCCCGTCGCTTCCCGAACCTCGTCGCCTCGCCGGCGATCACGGAGGACCAGGCGCGAGCGGCTATCCCGCTCATGATTGACGGCCGCATCATCGGCGCAATGGGTCTCAGCTTCAGCACGGTCCGGGTCTTCGACGGGGACGACCGCGCGTTCGCCCTGACGCTGGCCGGGCAATGTGCGCAGGGGCTGGAGAGGGCCCGCCTCTACGAGGTCGAGCAGCGCGCCCGGATCGCAGCAGAGGCAGCGGAACAACAGTCCCTGCTCCTCGCTGAGGCCAGCACGCTGCTAGCCGGCTCACTCGACTACGAGACGACCCTGACCCGCGTGGCGGGCTTGGTGGTGCCTCGCATCGCCGACTGGTGCGGCATCCACATCGTGGAGGAGGATGGGTCGCTCTCCCGGCTGGCAGTAGCCCACGCCGACCCCACGAAGGTCGCGTGGGCGCGGGAGCTCCAGGAGCGCTACCCCCCGGACCTGGACGCACCGAGCGGCTTCGGAGCCGTCCTACGGAACGGCCGGTCCGAGGTGTACCGCGAGATCTCCGACGCGATGCTCGCCGCGACAGCACGGGACCAGGACCATCTGGCGATGCTGCGGAGGATCGGCTTCCGATCAGTGATGCTCGTCCCGCTGGTCACGCGCGACCGACCCCTGGGCGTGATGACGCTGGTGTCGGCCGAGTCCGGGCGGCTCTTCGAACCGGACGATCTTGCCCTGGCGGAGGCGCTCGCGCACCGCGCGGCACAGGCGGTTGACAACGCGCGGCTGTACCGGCAGGCGCGAGCGGCGATCCAGCGGCAAGAAGAGGTCCTGGCCCAACTGGATACGTTCCTGGCGACAGCACCGATCGGACTCGCCTTTCTCGACCGTGACCATCGCTTCGTTCGCGTCAACGATGCACTGGCGGCGATGAATGGGCTACCAGCGACCGCGCATCTCGGCCGTCCCATTGGGGAGGTACTGCCTTCGCTGGCACCGACGCTTGACACGGTGATCGCGGCCGTGCTGACAACCGGGGAGCCGGCAACCGACATTCTGACCTCCTCGGAGTTGGCAGGTTCGCCTGGGGAAATTGGCCATTGGCTGGCGAGCTACTACCCGGTCCGCTCCGACCAAGGGGGCGGGGAGATTCTTGGGGTCGGCGCGGTGGTGACGGACGTCACACAGCGGAAGCGGGAGGAAGATGCGGCCCGCTTCATGGCGGAGGCGAGCACACTGCTCGCCGGCTCGCTGGACTACGCGACCACGCTCCGCAGCATCGCGCGGCTGGCGGTCGCTCACCTCGCCGACTGGTGCATTGTCGACATGCTGGAAGCAGATGGCTTCATCCAGCGAGTCGAGGTCGCCGCCGCTTATCCGACCGGCTCGGCAGACGCGGCGAAACTCGCCCAACACCCTCCCGCTTCGGACCGGAACGCCGGTGTTGCACAGGTGCTGCGGACCGCCAGGCCAGAACTCCTGCCGGAGGTGCCGGAGGCCTTTCTGCACGAGGTGGCACGGGATGCGGATCACCTCGCCGTGCTCCGCCGGGTCGGATTCCGTTCCTATATGGGCGTCCCCTTGGTCGCGCGGGGGCGGATCTTGGGGGCATTGAACTTTATCTCCACCCGGCCGGGGCGGCACTACAGCCCGGCAGACCTAGCCCTGGCGGAGGATCTGGCACGGCGGGCCGCACTGGCGGTGGACAACGCGCGGCTCTACCAGGAGCAGGTGCAGGCACTGCGGCGCGTCGAGGAACTCGCGGCCGAGCGGGCGCTGGTGCTGGGGCAGATCGCCGATGGGGTGATCACGACGGATTCGGCGGGACGCATCATCTTCGTCAACGAGGCGGCGCGACACATCCATGGTCTTGCCGTGCCTGGTGTGCCCGTCGAGGAGTACACCGAGACGTACCACCTGCTGACCCCCGCTGGCCACCCATACCCACCAGAGGAACTGCCCCTGGCCCGGGCCGTTCGGCGAGGCGAGACGACCGTCGGTGCGGAGTGGCGGATTCGCCGGCCAGACGGGACGGAGGTCATCGCCGAGGGCAGCGCCGCGCCGGTGGTTACCGAGGACGGGACGCAACTCGGCGCCGTGCTCACGCTGCGGGATGTGACGGCGCAGCGTGAGTTTGAACGGCAAAAGGACGATTTTGTCTTGACTGCGTCCCACGATCTCAAGACGCCGCTGACCACGATCAAGGGGTGGGCTCAACTGCTGCAGCATCGGCTTGAGCGTGACCCTAGCCGGGTGAAGGACGCCAACGCGGTGGCGGCGATCCGGGACCAAGCTGAGGCGATGCAGCATCTGATCGAACAACTGCTCGCCGCAGCCCGCCTTCAGATCGGTCAGCAGCCGGCGGTGCACCGGCGCTTTGGCGACCTGCACCACTTGGCCGTCCGCCTGGTCGAACAACACCAACCGCTGACCGACCGCCATACTCTACGTGTGGTTGGTCTCGGTCCAGGTGCGGTAGTCGGGTGGTGGGATCCCGACCTGGTGGGGCAGATCGCCGGCAACCTTCTCAGTAACGCGATCAAGTACAGCCCTGATGGGGGCAACGTCGACATCATCGTCGGACGGGAAGGGGCTCGGGCGCGGCTCGGGGTACGCGACGAGGGGATCGGCATCCCGACGGCAGCGCTCGCGCGCGTCTTTGAGCGCTCCTACCGGGTCGGCACCGGGACGGATGTCCGGGGGGTGCCTATCGAGGGGCTGGGCCTAGGTTTATTCAGTGCTCAAGGACTAGCGACCCGGCTCGGCGGCCGGATCGAGGTCGAGAGCGAAGAAGGTCGCGGTAGCACCTTCAGCCTGGTGTTGCCCCTGGATCGTCGCTCGAATCGAGCTGTTCCCAGTGAAGGTACCCAGACCTCGGCACCCCCGGCGTAGGAACTGTTGTCGCGCGGCCCCATCCGCTGTAGCGGGGCATGCGCGGAGTTCGGCTGGCCGTGCGCGCTCCTGTTTCTCCCCATGCTAGAGGCAGGAGCGTGCGATGCCTTCCTCCGCATCGGCCCTCGCCTTGACTCGCCCCGGGGCCGATCCGCTGGCAGGTATCTGCCACGCTTCCGCCACCGTTTTCGCTCCTCCCGTGAGCACCGCCACGGATGCGCCCGATGTTCGGTCCAAACCCAGTAGAGAGCCACGGCATTGAACTGGGAGACTCGCGTGTTCCGCCCCATGCTCCTGGTGCGTTGAGGCCGACGCTGGTGGCGGCAGCAGCGGGGATCGAGCACCTGATTGTCTTGATCGACATTGGCACGCACGACGAGGTGTACGCCTGACAGCGAGGGCGTGTCGACGGCGTGACGGATGGACGCCAGGGCCCTACAACTCGGCGAGGAAAATGATGATGGCGCTTGGGAGGGTGAGGACGACGGAGCCGATGAGTGCGGCCCAGAAGAGCTGACGCTGGCGGCGCGTACCCATCTCCCAGAAGTCAATCACCATGATCCGCAGGCCGTTGAGGGTGTGGTAGATCACCGCGCCGACAAGGGCGATCTCCATCGGGATCAGGAAGACGTTGCCGTAAAACTCCACCGACTCGTCGTAGATGTGCTGTCCCAGACCAATCAGCATAATGTCGATGATGTGGACCAGGAGGAAGAAGACGATCCCGATCCCGGTGGCGCGGTGCATCACCCAGGCGTACTGGCCGGGATCGCCGCTATAGATAGGTGGGCCGCCGGCGCGGAAGCTGCGCGCCACCCAAAGCACGAGCGCGAGCGCCCCGAGATAGGTGCCGATCGCGAACACAAAGAGCGAGCCGCCGATCGCCTGGGCGATCCAGATCTGACCGGCGAGGGGGCCGAGGTTGTCCCGTGCCGCGGCCTCGTCGAAGGTGAAGATCGTGATGCTGCCCATCCCCGTGAAGACGAGGCCCGTGATCCAGACCAGCGAAAGCGCGAAGACGCGCCAACCGGCGCGGCGAATGTAGTCCGTGACCGAGTAGCGCAGCCCGATCAGGCCGTGCCAGAGGGCGGCCATCAGCAGCACCCAGTCGAAGGTGCGCCAGAGCGGATTGGCCCAGCGGTTGGCGACGAAGTCGAAGGTGGTTTCTGAAGGGACATTGAGGTAGTGGGTGATGAACATATGGGCGAGGGCGAGGATCACCAGCAGGCCACCCGAGAGCCGGAGAAAGTACCAGGCCAGCCGGTCGGCGCTGGGCGCCATCGCCCCGTAGCCCGAGCGGGCCCGTCCCGTCGTGATCGACGCCATCACTCCCCCGTTTCTCCGGCCCACCGGTTCCCGGGCGCCACTACCCGCCGCCTGGGCCCTCCACCCGTCCACAACGTCACCATTTTACGCGGAGAGCCCGTGCCGCGGGACGAGCTCGCGCCACCGATGCGGTGATGCACTTCCGAAGCGCGAGGGGCTGGGCTCGCGCCGACCATCATCGCTTCGTCGCGGAGCCCATGTGGGAGCGAGCCGAGGCTGGCTCCGCCCACGTCAGCGGCCGACGGGCGGTCGATGTCCACTGTGGTAGCGTGCCGGTGAGGAGACAGAAGCAGGCCGACTCGATGCCGCTCCAGACTGGAGAAAGGTGTTGTTGCTATCGACAGCGATCACGAAGGTGTTGTCAGGGTGCGAGCCGGGGTGAGGGACGTGACGGTCGAAGGGAGCGATCCGCGAGGGCCGAACCGGGTCGAGATTGCGCTCGGGCGAGGGCTGGAGTGGGCGATCCAGCGCTGGGTGGCGACCGGTGGGCGGCGAGTTGCTCCCGACGCCGCCCCATGGCTTGTGGGCCCGATCGGGGCAGAGCGGATCGGGGCCACGTTCTACGCTGCCTACGCGGCGGAGGCCGGGCTGGACGCGGAGCGCGAGGCGCCTGTGGCCGGGCTGCTGCCGAACTTCGCGGTGCTTGGGAGTTCGGGTTTCGACCCGGCGAGGGTGGATCCCGCGATCTGCGATTTCTACGAGCGGACCTCCAACTACCACCTCGACGTCTGGTCCCAGTGGAGTGGACCGCTGCGCTTCTTTGCGCGCACGCTTATCTACCTGGTGAGCCGCAACATCCAGCAACTGAACCTGCCAATGTCGCCGTCGGCGACCAGCGCCGGGATGAGCAGCGAGGTGATTCCACTGCGGGAGCGGCGAACGGGAGAGGTCGTGTTCACCAGCTGGCTCCGGCGCGCCGCGGCGACAGGCGAAGTCATCTATGCCGGGTTCTACACGGCATCCCGTCCAGAGCACTACGATGGTGTCTGCGTGAAGGTCGTCTTTCCGCTGCCGGGTGGCTCAGCCACAGTCCTCCTCCGCCCCGAGGCTCAAGAGGACGGATCGCTGAAGCTGATCTCTGCCGGCACGCGGTTCGGCGACCCTGGCTATTACCGGGTTCACCGGATTCAGGACGGGAAGCTGAGGGTTCGCTATCTGCCACTCAAGGAAACAATCCACGTCTTCCGAGATGCGGCTGGAATCCTCCGCACCCACCATACCTTCGCGTTCTGGGGCCTGCGGTTCCTCACCCTCCACTACAAAATGACGCCCCGGCCAGGCGCTGGGTCGTGATACCTGATGTGCAGATCCGCCACGACCACGACTCTGCCCGGGAGCGGATCTTCGTCGGGCAGATCTCGATTAGCCGATGCCAAGCGGGACGCTGAGGCGTGCAGACTTGCGATCCTTCTCGCCCGGTGATCGGCGACCGCGGCATCAGCCGCGGTGTCGAAGTAGCCCTAAACGAGGACAGCCATACAGGATGAGGATGTCGCCCTCCGAGCTCACGAGACAACCCACGGCCGTCCGGCTGTTGACGGTCCTCGCCTGGATGGGGCTTATCTTTGCGCTCTCGTCGCGCAGCAAGCTGCCGAGGCCGCCGGGACTCGGCCCCGATCTGGTCGGGATCGCAGGCCACTTCACCGTCTATGCCGTGCTCGCGGCGTTGCTCTGGTGGGCCCTGCCTGCCCGCACTTCAGAGCAGTGGCAGCGCTTCGCGTTGGCTCTCGCCGTGTCGGTGGCGTATGGAATGAGCGACGAGTGGCATCAATCCTTTGTGCCGGGGCGCGATCCGGCGCTGTTTGATCTTGGTGTGGATGCCCTGGGCGCCGTGACAATCCTGGTCGTGTTGAGGCTGCTCAGGCGATGAAGGGTTCTGCGGCAGGATCGAGGGCCGGGTGATCCGGCCGGCCGTGATCTCCGTATGACCTTGTAGAACGAGAGCGGGCGGCCACCTCGCATCCATCGGCCAGCCCCACCGCTCACGTTCCTGGTTGGGTGGCCCCGGCCTGCTCCTCGTTCATTCCGTTCCAATCCCTCCTCTCTTGCAACGGGAGGCAGCCAAGCGGCTGCCTCCCGTTGTATGTGCA
>JAUJMG010000070.1:0-4395 GCA_030446955.1 Thermomicrobiales bacterium | reverse complement strand
GCGGGAGGGCGGGGCGCAGCCCAGGGTTGGCTCCAAGCGGGGTACCTTCTCGACCGCGATAGGACGACCGCCGCGAGGGGCGGCGCTGGCGCGCTCTCCCGGCGGCGGTCGCGTTCACGGGTGCGAGGTTGGAGAGACGTGGGGTGTACCGGGACAAGGACCGGGAGGGCGTGCCCTGCGCTCGGGGCGCCGTCTCTCCGACGGCGCCTCGGGCGCGGTTCCTCAGAGCATCCGCAGGTACTGCTCGAAGGCCCAGCCGGTGGTGGACTGGTAGGTCACCTTGCGGAAGCCGTTGCTGCGCTCGTCGGTCAGGCGGACCTCGGCGCCCTCCGGCATGACCAGCAGCACGCGCGCGCCGGTGTTCGGCTGTTCGCGCAGGTTGAGCGCGGCCGTCGTCTCCGCGTAGCCGCTGGACGGGACATCGTTGCGCCGCAGGTACTCGGCCCAGGCCCATCCCTGGTAGCCGGCGTAGGCGACCAGGAGGAACCCGTTGCGCGAGTCGCCGAACCAGACCGCCTGGGCGCCTTCCGGCATGACCAGGACGACCCGCGCGCCGATGCTCGGCTCGGCGCGGAGGTTGAGGGGCGTGAGCACCGTCACGGGTACCTCCATCGGCGGCCCGCCGTCGCGGATCACGACGAGGTACTCGTCGAACGCGAACCCGCCGCGCCCCTCGTGATAGACAAACCGGAATCCGTCGATGACCAGATCCGTGACCTCGACGGCGGTGCCGGCGGGGAGGACCCGGATCACGTCGTGGAGTTGGGTCGGGCCGGTGCGGAAGTTGAGATCGGTCGACGTGACGCGAGTGCCGACGACGGGGCCGGGGTCGAAGCTGCCGCCGTTCGTCACCGTCAGGTACTGATCGGAAGCCCAACCGAGGGTGCCAGCGTACGAAACCTGTCGGAAGCCGTTCTTGAGCTGGTCACCGCCGGTCACCATCGCCCCGGAAGGGATGACTAGCAGCACGCGGTAGGACGTGCCGGGTCCGGCGCGGAGGTTCAGGTCCGCGGTGGTGCGGAACGGCGAGGCCAGGAGGGCAGCGCTTTCTTCGCCGGCGTTCTCCCGGGCGGCAGCGAGCGGAACCCTCGCGACGGAGATCGCGGCGGCCGCTCCGAAGGCCAGCAGCGCCCGCCGCGTCACCGCGGTTGCGGCGGGGAGCGCTGGGAGAGCGACCATGCCGGCGACGGCTCGCGCGGCGCGGTCGTCGGGTTCCGGACGGCGAGCGCGGCCGAGTGACGCGGGACTGGTTTGCTGGGTCACAAGGTCCATCCTGGCGGCTCCTATGGGTATTCCGTGTCCCGGCGATGGCGCATTCCTCATCGCTCGTTGGTCTTCACGGTAGGCCACGGGATCCGTCAGCACGTCGGCGTTTCGGCTTAATCCGGCCGCTTAATCCCGCATCCCGGTCCTAGATCCCCATCACGCTCGGTGCGATCCGCCGGATCCTGAAGGTCTTGATGGCCATCCGGCCAAGCAGGACGAATACGCTCCACCCTCGGGGGCGAATACGTTTCTTCACGGATGCTTCCGAATTGGCCGAACCGCGCCATAAACCCGCGATCGCCGAGGGACGGCGACGGGGAACCGGAGGCCGGGACGCGGACGGGCGCTCCGGCGGCGCAGAAGGCCACGATGGCGACGAAGAAGGCGAAGATGACTCGTGTGACGCTGGTTGGATTGACCGCGTTGACGCTGGCGGGGGGCACGCCACGGTGGCGCCGGCCGAAGCGGACGCGGCGGTGATGATCAAGTGGACCTGCCAGTACGTTGGCGGCGGGATGTATTCCTGCAAGAAGGAGTACATCCCTGTGTAGGTCGGTCGCCGGGCGTCGCGGGAACGGCCGCCAGCCCTAGGCGGCGTGACCTCACGGGCTCGCCGACCGGCCCGAGGAGGTTCTCCTCCTTGCGCTGGCGCACCGGCGCGGGGATGGTCCTTCCGAGCCTCCCCAAGCGACTGGCCCTGGCGGCCCGACGGCACGCCGCCTCCACCGAGATGACCGCGGGCGGGGGCGTCTTGCGATCAACGGGCCGGAAATCCGGCGGCCTGGGTCTCGACGGCGGTGAGGGACGGGGCGCCGCGGACAGGCAGGTGGTCTGGGGGGGAGGCGCCGCGGCTGGGGCCACGACCGCGTCCCTTGGCCAGGGGAGGCCGGCTCAATCACCGGTCAATGGCCGTCGGGGGGCGCCGCGGGGGTGGCGGGGCGGAGGTAGTCGCCGGAGCGGCCGCCGGCCTTTTGCTCTAATCGGATGGCCTCGATGACCATGCCGCGGTCGACTGCCTTGACCATGTCGTAGATGGTGAGGGCGGCGGCGCTGACGGCGGTCAGTGCCTCCATCTCGACGCCAGTCTGCCCGCGCGTCTCGACCCGGGCCGTGATCTCCACGGCGTCGGGGGCGATCTCGAACCCGACCTCGATCCGGGTCAGTAGCAGCGGGTGGCACATAGGGATCAGCTCATGGGTCCGCTTGGCGGCCATGATTGCCGCAACTTGGGCCACGGCCAGGACGTCCCCCTTGGCGGCGCGCCCCTCCTGGATCAGCGCAACCGTCTCCGGCCGCATTGCGATCCGGCCAGCCGCGACAGCGACGCGGTGAGTCTCGAGCTTCTCCCCGACATCCACCATCCGCGCCCGCCCAGCGTGGTCGAAGTGGGTCAAGGGAGAAGTCATCGTCTGCGCTTGAGAGGCGATCTGGTCTGGAGGGGTGCTGTCCGGGTGTCCATCGCCGGTCGGTCGTGGATTAATCTCGTCGGGCATTGGGGGCTCCTGGAAGGTGTCGCGCGATGCCATGGTTGCGGCAGTCGTGCGGTCCATTCTGCATGAGTGGGAGGAGTGCGGGCAGGAGCCGAGGGCGGCGGCAGGACGGGCCACGCCTTCGGCGGTGCGTCCGGAATGTGATCGCGGGTGTTGAGGGGTTGGGCGATCCGGCGGATCGCCCCTACGAGGGGCACACCGTCGTCAAGCGGAGGTGTGGGCGACCGGCGGTGAGGGTGGCCTGTATCTCCATCTTGGTGTGGGCGATACACTCGGCACCGTTCGGCATCCCGGGATGATTACGTCTTGGAGGCAAGGTATGAGCGACCGTTCGTCCGCGACGCTTGCGCGGGTGGTGGAGGCCGTGGACCGGCGGGCGGAGGAGATCGTCGAGTTCGCCGGGGCCTTCATCCGGCAGCCGTCCGTCAACCCGGACCTGGACCCGGCGTCGGGCGGGGAGCAGCGGGCCCAGCGTTGGCTGCGGGATCGGCTGCGGGAGGGGGGCGGGTTCGAGATTGACGAGTGGGCGGCCGTGCCGACGCGGCCCAACGTGGTGGCGCGGCGGGCGGGGAGCGGCGGCGGGCGATCGCTGATCTGGTGTGGGCACACGGACGTGGTGCCGGTCTCGCCGGAGCAGGCCGCGGCTTGGAGCGGGCCGGGGCCGTTCTCGGGCAAGGTGCGGGACGGAAAGCTCTGGGGGCGTGGCGCCTCGGACATGAAGGGGGCGATCGCCGCCTACGTGATGGCGGCGCGGGCGCTGCAGGACGAGGGGGTGCGGCTGCGGGGGGATCTGACGCTGGCCCAGGTCTGCGGGGAGGAGTCGGGACGCAAGGAGATCGGCTGCAACACGGTGCTGGAGCGGGGGCACCGGGCGGACATGGCGATCTTTCCGGAGCCGTCGAACTTTGCCATCTACCCGACCATCAAGGGCGAGATCTACTTCACGCTGACGGTGCCGGGCAAGTCGACTCACATCGCGAACCGCAACCTGGTCGTGCAGGCGCTGCCGCACGGGACCGAGCGGCCGGGCGTGAGCGCGATCGACAACATGCTCAAGTACCAGCTGGCGCTACTGGAGCTGGAGCGGCAGTGGCTGCTCTGGCGCTCCAGCCCGAACGTGCCGCCCGGGGGGATGTTCGTCAGCGTCAACAGCATCCAGGCGGGTCCGGCGGACAGTCCCGTCCCGACCTCCGCCGTTCCCGATTCCTGCACGGCGACCGGCTCGCTGCTCTTCTACCCGGAGCTGACGGGGGAGGAGGTGATCGCGGAGGTGCGGGCGACGATCGACCGGGTCACAGCGGGCGACGCCTGGCTGCGGGAGCACCCGCCGACGCTGGAGATCCCCTCCGGTCACCCGATGAAGGAGCCGGTGAACCTGCCCCACGACCACCCGGGCGTGCTGACGATCCTGGAGGCTACCGAGGCCGTGACCGGGGAGACACCGGAGACGAGGACATCCCCCTTCGTCTGCGACGCCAACTACTGGTACCCGCTCGGGCAACCCTCCCTCGTCTTCGGCCCGGGCGACCCGAGCTGGGGCATCCACGGGACGGACGAATACCTTCCTGTGGACGACCTCATCAAGGCGGTGAAGGTCTTTGCCGCGGTGACGATGGCCTGGTGCGGGGTGGAGGAGTAG